>JBFZEY010000001.1:0-3575 GCA_041306625.1 Spirochaetota bacterium
TTCGGTTGACACACGGGCCATCATCTGGCATACTCGTTCCCGGGTGCCTGTCCTCTGTTTGACCGGCGCTTCGGATTTGCCGGAGGTCCTGGTGAGCTTGCGCTTCGAAAACGTCTTCATCATCGCCGATATTGAAGGATCGTCCGGATGTCGCGATTACTCTGCATCGTCCTTCCTCACCGAATCATGGCCGGAAGCCTGCCTCGACATGACGCGTGATATCGCCGCGGTTACGGATGCGCTCCTTTCGGCGGGGGTGAAAAACGTCATCGTGAAGGATTTTCACCGCACCGGGTATAATATTTTTCGCGAGCTTCTCGATCCCCGCGTATACCTGGTGTCAGGATACAGGCTGGGGCCGGTTCCCGGGATCGGCAATCCGGGCCCGGCCGGGGCTCTCATGATGATCGGGATGCACGCGCCATCGGGAAGTAACGGATTTCTCGCGCACACGCTTACCTCCAGGATCGCGCGGCTTTCGGTAAACGGGAGTCTTGTCTCCGAGGCGCAGCTCTTCTCGGCCTCGCTCGGTCCTCACGGTCTGTGCCCGGTCTTCTTTTCGGGATGTCCGGTCGCGTGCGACTATGCGGCCGGTGCCATTCCGGGGCTCTCCACGTGGCCGATGCATAAACCGGTGGATGACGCTTCATTCGACGCACCCGCGTGGCGGCGGGACCTTGCCCGTGCTGCCGTACGCTCGCTCGAAAACGGAACGACCGGACCGTACGCGATGAAAGGAATATTCGAGGTTGAGCTGGCCTGGCGCGACGGAAGAGCGGCAGCCTCGAAGCTCGCCGCCCGGTGGGGGCTGGTCAGGCAGGATGATACGCTTTATTTCAATGCTGAAAACTTTGACGAGCTTTACCGCACGCTTATCCGGATATGCTACATGACACCTTTTATCGAGCGCATTCTCCCGGCGGGCCTGCCGTTCTATAATCTGATGGGGCGATACGGTCTCTTCGCGGCGCGAAGACGCCTCAAGAAGCGGGGACTGTATCCGTCGAACCATGAGGCGATGATGACGGAGACTGCTCACAACTCCGTTCGTGACGGATCGGTACGCCCATGAACATCATCATCGGGCATACGAACATGGATCTGGACTGCATCGGCTCGATGGTCCTGGCGCGGCGGCTTAACCCGGGTTACGTGGCGGTGCGAAGCAGGCTCATCCATCCGGTAGCGCAGAATCTCTATAATATCTATCAGCCGGTCATCGATTTCCGTACAATCGAAGAGGTAAAGAGCGGACCGGTCGAAAACATCATCGTGGTGGATACGCGCTCGATGGGAAGGGTCAATGAATTCGCTTCGCTGATCGGCACGTGCACCGGGACAATCACCATTTACGATCACCATCCGGCGGATTCTTCTGACATTCCGAAAGCGACGGTATGCGGCAATTCCTGCGGCGCGAATACGACCTATTTCGCGATCGAGCTCATGCGCCGCGGGGTAATCCTGAGCCCCGATGAGGCGACGATCGCTCTTGCTGGTATTTTCGCCGATACGGGCAACTTCATCCACGAGAGCGTGTGCATGGAGGATTTTATGGCGGCCTCCTTTCTCATGGACCAGAAGGCCTCGCTCGCGGTCGTGGCGCGTATTTTGAAAACGCTCAAGGAGGAGCACCAGATATCGCTCTTTCACCAGATCCTCAACGAGATGGTGTACCAGGACATACACGGCAATCTCGTGGCGCTCAGTTACGTGGTGATGGAGCGGCAGGCAGGCGGGCTCGCGGCGGTGGTGGAGAAGGTCTTCGATGTGGAGAATGTGGACGCGCTGTTCACGGTGTTCTCATTCCGGGAGGAGAAGAGCGTTCTTATCATAGCCCGGAGCAGGCATGACCGCATCGCGGTGAACGAGCTCATGAAGCGCTTCGGCGGCGGCGGTCACGAGCGGGCCTCGTCCGCGCTCGTCAAGGGTAAGCCCGGCGGCGAGGTCTTCCGTGAGTTCATGACGCATATCGACAAATCGCTGGTCCCCGCCGCGGTGGCCTCGTCGATCATGACACGCGATGTGCGCGTCATCGAACAGGATTGGACTCTGCTCGAGGCCTCGATGTTCCTGGAATCCGGCAACCTCACCGGGGCGCCCGTCGTAGACGGGGAAGGCAGGCTCTCGGGAATTATCACGCTGCGTGACATCATGAAAGGACGGAAGGCCTCCCAGATGCACGCGCCCGTCAGGGGGTACATGACCAAAAAGACGATAACCGGGACCGAGTGCACCACGGTGCGGGAGCTGGAGGACATATTCTTCAGGCGCGGTGTCGGTCAGATACCCATCGTGAAGGGAGACGCCATCGTGGGCATCATAACGCGCACCGATTATCTGAACCATATCTACCCGGACCGCTCAGGCAGCGGGCCAGAGTGACGCCGTACAATGACATGCGGGAAGCGCCCTGTTGAAATAGTGTTTGATTTTTTTCTTTAAAGTACGCCTTTATCGATAAATCATGCAGTGGGCCGCATGCAGGCCTTCTGGCATGAACACTGAGCCGGGAAGGGGGTACGCCATGGCGGGATTCACACGCGGAAAAAAGATTGCATCGGGTATCGTCGCTTTCATTATCATTGCGCTGTTCGGCGCGGGCTGGTATTTTTCGGGACTGGTGATGGCTCCGAAGATGAAGGAATATTACGAAACTTATAGAACCGAGGTAAAGGCCGGAAAGATCGTCGAAGCGGAATTCAAGGCGCTGCCGAAGGAAGAGATTTTTATCGAGTCCCCCTACGGCTACCGGCTGCACGGCCTCTACATACCGGTCACCGGCTCGAAAAAGACCGCGATCATCGCCCACGGGGTAACCTATACGCTTATGGGCTCGATGAAGTACGTCAATATCTTCCGGAAACGCGGCTTTAACGTGCTGGTGTACGACCACCGCCACCACGGCAAAAGCGGCGGCGATAACGTCACCTTCGGCGTGTACGAAAAGCACGACATGAAGGCGGTTGTGGACTGGGCGCTCGCCAAAACGGGGCCTGGTTCGATCGTCGGCATACACGGCGAATCGATGGGCGCCGGAATCGCGCTCGAGTACGCGGCGCTTGACGACCGTGCGGCGTTTATCATATCGGACTGCTCGTATTCAGATCTGAACGAACAATTGAGCTACAGGCTTAAAGTCGAGTTCGGTCTTCCGTCCTTTCCCCTGCTGCCCGTGGCGAGCCTGGTAAGCAAACTTCGCGGTGGGATGTTCTTCTCGGAAGTTTCCCCCGTGCGCACCATCGAGAGTGTCCGCCCGCCGGTGTTTTTCATTCACGGCGCGGACGATGTCTATATTCCTACCGAGATGTCGAAAAGAATGTACGAACGTAAAAAGGGAGCGAAGAAGCTCTACCTCGCTCCGACCGCCGGGCACGCGCTCGCGTTCTGGAACAACAGGAAGGAGTACGACGCGAAGGTCGGGGAGTTCCTCATGGAGATCGGGATAAGATGACCGGCGGCCGGCCGGCGCAGGACTGCTGCGGCCCGTCGATTTTCTCCGAGGAAACCGAACTGCGCCGCGGGCTCGGCTTCCTCGAAACGGTATCGATCGTCATAGGGCGGATAATCGGGTC
>JBFZEY010000002.1:0-3203 GCA_041306625.1 Spirochaetota bacterium
GCTTTTCGTCGGCCATTCGCGCGCCGACAGGCGGATATCATTTTTCTATACGCTGATGCGGCAGTGCGGCCTCTTCAGCCTGGTTCCGCGCGCGCTTTCCCTTGTGGGTGACGGGGACCGGTCGGTAATTCGTGCGGCCTTCGCCGGCATGCTGGAGGACGCCTGATGACGGCAGGCGCGTCCGTACTCTCGGACAGGATGAGCGACACGCTCGAGCTCCTGTGGGGGCGCAGCCGTTTCGTTTCATACTTCTACCAGGCGGTCGACGTTATCGAAAGCCGCGCCCTTGCGACCATCGCGCTCGATCATTCCGGGGCCGGTACGGTCCTCTATTATAACCGGGAGTTCGTCGACCGATCCAATGTTGAAGACCTCATCGGCCTGCTCGTCCACGAGCTCCTGCACCTCGTCCACAATCACCGTCATCGCGCCCGGCCGGGAAACGACCCGGGCCTGCAGAATCTCGCTCAGGACATGGTGATCAACAGCTATATACGCTCCCGAGAGCGGAGTTTTTTCTCGAGGACAGGCGGCGATTCCTCGCCGCGCCTGATGATCCCGGATGCTCTTCCGGGCGTGCCGGCGCGCTTTACCGCGGAGACAGGTGTCACCGATCCAGCCTGGGAGGATGTGTACCGATGGCTTGCCGACCGTCCGGAGGTGAAGCTGGCGGACATTCCCGTCCGCGCCGTGGAGACCGGCGACGATTTCGGCGACCGCTCGTTCAGCGACGAGCGTTATCATCCCGGGAATGCCGCTCTACAGGACACGGACCGGGAGGATATCGCGAATGTCGATCATGACGATTCTATGGAGGGAATCGTCTTCAGGGACGATGACGGAAATGTTCTCCCGACCGGCATGCACTGCTACCGGGACGAGGAGCGCAAGCGGAGCATGGACTCGCTTATGGAGCGCGTCTTCAGTCTGGCCCGGCAGGATGCGGTATGCAGGCGCGAGCGCGCGTTCGGGGAGATCGAGGTACTCGTACGCTCCCTGCGCGACGTCGATATCTCGGCGTGGCGCTCGCTCGTAAAGAGCTACATCGATTACGCATCGCATACCAGCGAGTGGAAGTATTCGTACAGCCGCTTCAACCGGCGCTATTTCGCCGGCGGCATCTACGCGCCGGGGCGGGTGTTCGTCCAGAAACAGACAATCACCGTCGTCGTCGACGTTTCGGGGTCTATGGTGGTTAAACCGGCGGACCTCGAGGCGGCCTTCGGCGTCATCGAGGAACTGCTCGGAAAGTACACGGTGAATCTGGTGTGCGTGGATGAGGGGGTGTACGTACCGCGAAAGGAAGGGGACCGTTTCATTCCATCGGAGGACCGGGCAACACCCTACCGGTACCGCCGGGGTGACTGGAAATATCTTAAAACGCAGAGCAGCGGCACCACCTTCTTCGCATCGCTTTTCAACGAATTCATGAACGGGCACGAAGAAATGCTGGTGGTGATCACCGACGGTTACATCTACGACCTGCACGAGCTTAAAAAATACTCGCCGACGCTGTGGGTCATTTCTTCGGGACGCGGCGAACCGTTCGTCCCGCCGTTCGGAAAATCGGTGACTATTCGGCCATGAGCGATACGGGCGCGAAAATGTTAAACGAGGATTTTTATATATCATCGCCCTCGGCCGAAATAATCCGTGCCGGCAGGACGGGGGCCGGATTCGATTACGCACGCGGATTCGATGAGTTAATTCGCAGAAAAGAAGCGAGGTTCGTCTATCTGGCCGGAACCTACTGGAAACGCTTCGACTTCGACGCGGGTTTTCGCGCACTGTGCGCACTCGGCGATACCGAATACCTTTACCGCGCGGGCTGGTACTGGAAAGAGTTTGACCGCGCCGCCGGACTCGAAAAGCTGATCGAGCTCGGAAACCCGCGCTACCTGTTCTACTCCGGCCTCGACTGGAAGGGCTTCGACTACGGCAGGGCCTTCGACGCCCTGGTAGCGCTGGGCGATGTCGAGTACCTCTTCTACGCCGGCGCCCACTGGAAGGAGTTTAACTACGATCGCGGCTTCGACGAGCTTATAAAGACCGATCGCCTTGAGTTCATCTACAAGGCGGGCTGTCTCTGGAAGCGCTTCGATTTTTTGCGCGCCTGGAAGCGGCTGGAATATTTCGTGGAGGACGGCGAGGAGTGGAGGGGCCGTGCCTTCGACCACGAACGCTGGCGCTTCGCCCTCAGGATGATCTGGGACGAATTGTGGGAGCGTGAAGTGTCCGCGGATTGATCGCATAGATCTCCACGTAATCATCGATTCCCGGCCAGCTCCACAGCTTGTGCCGCGCCAGAAGCGTATACGACTTTTTCATCTCATGGAATGCCGGGTCGCCCGATGATGCGGCGTCTCCGATATAAATGAAACGCGCGCCGCCCGCCGCATGATGGTGCCGCAGGGCGCTTGAGGCCATGGGGTCGTCGAGGAGCGGCCAGCAGAGCAGGAGCGTTCTGCCGGGATGCATCGCGGCGCAGCGATCGTCGCCGTTCTGCACGGGATACCATTCCGAATCGAACCAGTGGTTCATCTGTTCCCACCCGCCGTGCGGCCAGGGGAGCTCGTCGTCGGGCGGCAGGCGGTCGTACGCCACCACGTCCGCGCCGAGCTGGGCAAGGCACCTGGCCCAGTAGCCGTTCCCCGCGCCGATCTCGACCAATGGTGAATGAAAAGCGATCATCTCGAGAACGCCGATGGTCGGCACGGAAAAGGCGTAGCGGGCGGTGAGCTCGGTGCGGTGATTGAAGAGATCGCGCGCGTCGCCGCCGGACTTCTTCAGGCGCTCCACGAGAACGCGCAGTTCCACGAGATACGGATTGTCGATGCGCCGGTCGGCCTTCGGAAAGCGATAGGACATGATATCGAGCATGGTGTGGAGAAACGTACTCGAGCGCATCGTGCACCGCAATTATTTTTTCCGAATGCCACGGGGGACATCGGTTTATGGTATTTTATCACTATTCCATTTCTTCGGATTATCAATTATATACGCCCTGACGCGGGCCAATTCGTCGTCATCGCGGATGATCCGGTCGTAGAAACGGGTATGCCGCAGCATGGCGAAGGGCATGCCGCGTCGTTCGTTCACACGCCGCTACGAAGAGATTTTAAAGCCCGGGCGATAAATGATACCGTGCCGTATCCAGGGGACCAGGCTCCCGCCGCGCCGGCCCCGGGACCTTCGGTCCGGGC
>JBFZEY010000003.1:0-6255 GCA_041306625.1 Spirochaetota bacterium
GACCTCGGCAATTATTTCGACCTCGTGACCGTAGGAGATCACTCCGAGAAGATGGGGACCTGCGAGTATGCCCGTAAACAGCAGTCCCACTATCGTCGGGATATGAAGGCGGAGGCACAGATACAGCATTGCCATGGCGAGCACGATGATGAGGACGATTCCTGAAAGAAGGGAGAACGTCATGAATGGCCGGTTCCTCCACGCCGAGTCTATACTCCATTCGTACACATGGTATCAGATTTTACAAATATAATACCATGATCATTAAAGAGAACCGTCGGATTAACACTGCAATGATTACTTTAAAACTTTGCAACCCGGGATGACCTTACGTCGATATTTAAAATATAATCTATAAACATCGGATGCCCCCTGTTCATGTAATTTTCACCCGTTCGTTACGGCAAGCTTGAGTGCCCTGCGCCACCTAACAGTTAGAAAACTATCAGCCGCTGGATGCGGTACTAAGGGAAAAACCCGGACACACGGGACGCTTTTATTACTTATCTTCACTCGTCATCGCATCGTCCGGCTTTACGGCGGGAAATATTGGTTCCCACATCCTGTCGATCGTCATCTTCTTCTTCGTCATCACCCCGGCGATGTCGATCTATATGATCAGCTGCAGCGACAACATACAGAAAATTCCCAATGTGATATCTCAAAAAACAGGGTTCCGCGACATCCACCTCTCGCCCGAAGACGCCGTCGACTATGACACGTTCGGCGGGATCTCTAAAAGCCCCGCCGGGCGCTCCGATGATTTATGATTTGACATTCATTACAACGATGTTTATTCCCTTGCCATGGACTTCAAACGCCTGCGAACCAGCATCCTGCTTCTCGCCTGCACGCTGTGCTTCGGCACCTTCGGCTACCATCTAGTTGAAGGCATGGCGCTTTTCGACTCGTTCTACATGACCGTCATCACGATCAGCACGGTCGGATTTGCTGAGATCAAACCCCTCACCACCCTGGGTCGGATCATCACAATCATCGTTATCGTGACCGGTGCGACCACCCTGGCATACACCGTCGGGAACATCGTCCGCATGTTTGTGGAGGGCGAGCTCAGCAAGACCTTCGGGAGGATGAAATTGGAAAAGGAAATAGCCCGGCTCAAAGACCACTATATCATATGCGGCTACGGACGCATTGGGAGCCTGATCTGCAGGGAGCTCTCCTCATACGACATACGCTTTGTCGTCATCGAGAACAATCCCCAGTCGCTCGAAGAGCTCGAACGCGACAAAGTGCTCTATCTCGCCATGGACGCCACCAACGAGGACGCGCTCCTGAAGGCCGGCATCATGCAGGCGCGCGGAATCGTTCCCGCCGTCCAGTCCGATGCGGACAATGTGTACATCACCCTGAGCGCAAAAGGGCTAAGACCCGACGTCTATATCCTCTCGCGGGCTTCAAACGAGAAGGCCGAGGAAAAACTCAAGAAGGCCGGGGCCACCCGCGTTGTCATGCCCTATCTCATCGGCGGCAAGCGCATGGCGCAGGTTTTGATCCGTCCCACGGTCGTCGACTTCGTCGACATCGCTCTGATGGACAGGCACCTGGGGCTGGTGATGGAGGAATACCGAATCGCCGACGATTCGCCGCTCGCCGGAAAAACCCTCGTCGAGAGCAACCTTCGAAGGGACTATGGCGTAATTATCGTGGCGATCAGAAAGAAGGGCGGCGAGATGATCTTCAATCCGATGTCGCAGGAAAGGATCGACGGCGGAGACATCCTGGTGATGCTGGGGAAGAAGGACGACCTGGAACGCATGAACCGTGAACTATAATTATCTGGTTGAGCCAATAAGAACCTTGGATATTTCCTTAATCAGGACGTCGAGCTTGAAGGGCTTGGGAAGGTACAGATCGACCACGTTCCGGTAAGCCTTGAGGTCCTTTATCATCCAGCCGGACAACAGCACCGTTACCGCGTTTTCGTCGAGTTCCTTCACCCTGGTGAGAAGCTCTATCCCCGTCATACCCTTCGTGCCGTAATCGCTGATGACTATGTTGGCCTTGCCCTTTTTAAACTCGGCAAGGGCCTCGTCACCGCTCTCAAAAACATACACGCGGTTCCCCATCGAGTCGAAGAGCTCAAACAGTATCTCCTTGAGCGCCTTCTCGTCCTCGACGATGATGATGTCCCTGTCGCGCACACGGTATTCGGTGGTATCCGATTCTTTTCGGCCCTTTCCGGCGACGATGGAAGCGGGGAGGACCGCCCTGATCGAATATGATGTCGCCGATTCTTCCTCTATAATTTTGATATTGAGACGTTCAACCACACGCCGTATATCGATGGCTGAAAAGATGATGGTGCCGAGAGATTCACCGGCCGAATCTGACACCGGCTCTGATTCCGGCCCTTCCTTTTTTACCATCACCGTGAGTGCCGGAACGTTCTCGTCCTTTAAAACGACATTGATAGTGCCGCTGCGACGCAGGAAAGAAGCGGCTTTAAAGATCATCGAGATGAGGATCTCCCGCAGGAGCCTGGTGTCCGTTTTCACATTTACCAGGCAGAAGTAGCGGCGCTCCACCTTGATGTGCCGCCTCTTCTCCTTTATTTCGACCTTGAAATGAATGTTCGCGAACTCAATGGCGTCCTCGATCACGTCGATCAGTTCCTCAGACTCGCTTTCGCGCAGGGTATCGCCCTCGCCCATGAAATCCTGAATGCGCCTGACCTGCCGCACGCCCTGGCCCGCGGTCTTCTCAATCACCCGGAGCCCCTCCAGAACGGTATCCTTTTCGGTCACCTGAAGCAGCAACTGGGTGCGGCTGAGAATAATATTGATGATGTTGTTGAACGAGTGGAGCAGGCCCTTGGTGAGGTCCCCGATGATCTGCACCCTGTTCAAAAGACTCATCCTGGCCTCAAGCGACTTTATCCTGGTGATGTCTTCGAGAATGGCCTCGACGGCAAAAATCTCCCTGTTGATGACAAGCGGATAGATAATTGCATTGGCCCACTTCTCTTCCCTGGATTTTGAAAGTATCCTGATCTCGCCGAGTCTTTTGAAACCGGCACGACCATCGAAGACATCCGCTACGGCCTTCCTGAACCTCTCGAAATCATACAGTGACACCGAGCGAAAAAGCAGGTTCCTGTTGTTCTGCAAATCCGCAAGCGCATAACCGAAGAAGCTCTCCACGGAAGCGCTTCCGCTTACGATCGCTCCCTCACGGGCGAATCGGACGATCGGGAACGGTGCGAAGTCGAATATGCCGGAGTTGGCAAGGGGCTCGTCGTCGGACGACATCATGGCCGTATTCCTGCCGAATGAGATGACGCGATCGTCTGATACGGGCTTCAGAAAAGCCAGGATTGAAACGACCGCCTCGTCGCGGAACATCGGGTAAAGATAGATCTCCACCGCGAGCCGCCGGTCGTCAGGAGTTTTCATCACCGCAAAACACCTGCGGTCACCACCCTTGAGGGCTCTTGTATAGGCGAGCGAAATGCTCTTTCTGTATTCGGGAGAAAAGGGGTGGGAAAGGTCGATGCTCATGGATCCGCCGGCACTCTCGAAAAAGTTCGAGAACCGACTGTTGGCATAGAGAATATCGCCATGGAGCCCGATCACGCAAACCGGGTGGTTCAACGAATCGAAAACGGTAAAGGAAATATCGGCGGAAAGAACCGCCCCAGTATCCTTCCCTGCGATTGTATCACGGTCGCTCATCAGCCATTTGCCGGGGTACGACAGCCTGTTTCGGCCCCGTGGGCCGTTACAGTGATATACCGGCGGGACCGGTCCACAATGTAAACCATTAATTTTCTTTTTTTTCTTTCCGATGGAAGTGGATATCCGCGGGCAAGTCCGCCCCCACTCCATGCACCACACCCGGGGCTATCCGGGTGCTCTCAGAATAAAAAAGGATTGCACCCTTTGCACTGATTTGCCGCACACCATTGCAACGAGATCCATCCCGACCGGGCCAAAAGCAAAGCCCCGCGGAGTGTTTTCGCGGGGCCCCGTAATGGTCGTGTACAGGTACCGGTCAGAAAAGCGTACGGTAGTTGTAAAACGTCCGTTCCCCCTTCGTAATTCTGATAGTGCTTTCCACGGGAGGGGCCACCTGGTTGCCTGCGGCGTCGCGGAATTTAACGACAACTTTATGGTTTCCCTGCGGCAGGAATATCCGCGCAAGTTGAAAGTTCGCCGGCAGTGTGTGCCAGCATCGCAGATCGGGCTTGATCTGCGAAACGAGTCCGGCGCCGATCCCCGCACCGACCAGCGTGCCGATGAGACCCGCGTAACCACCCGCTTTTTTGGACTGCTCCGCGATCTTTTTTGCAGCAATCCCGGCGGCGACCGCCGTCGCGGCCTTTACCGCAATCCCGGCGGCGACCTTCATGTACAGCCTGCCGTAATCGTCCTCCAGGTTTTTCACCGCCGTCGTCTCGATGTCCTCAAGCATAATCGTCCTGCCCACATCGGCGCCATTGACGTTGATCACCACGTGATCCACCTTGTTCGAGCGCTTCTGGAATTTCGGAATGGGATTTTCGGCGATCCGGAGTGCCACGATCACGCCGCCGACGGTCACTCCTGCCTTCAGTGGTATGCCGTTCAGCGACACCTTGATTCCGGCCTCCATCGCCTTATCGGAGAGCAGCGATCCGCGCGAGAGCTTGACGGCCCCCTGACCGGCCTGGAAGATCATAACGAGCTCGCCGGCGTTCGCCGGTATAGAGTCGCGCTGCCCGAACATGCCGACCCACTTGTTGTAATCCTCTGCATCGTTGAGCTTTTTTGCGAGGCGCTGAAGGTCCCGGTACACCATGGCAAGGCGCGGGTCGAGGTCATAGATCTGCTTGTACTCCACATATGCGAACTCACGATCATGGAAGTCGTTGTCCTTGTCGGCGCTTATTTCAAAGGCGATCGCGGTCAGGTACTTGGCCATGAGGTTCTGCTTGTAGGTCTTGCCGCTCGATACGTTGATGTCGCGCAGGAGATCGTTCACCTTCTTGAATTCAACCCTGGCCGAGTCAGCGTCCTTGAGCATCAGAAAGTTGATTCCAAGGTACATATGTATCAGCACGCGCTCGAAATCCTCGCCGCGGTAGTTGGTGACGGTCTCGTTTATAAAGAGAGAAGCGGCCTCCTTGCTCACGCTGAGGGCGATGCGATCGGCGAGGTTGGCGGCCTCAAGAAGCACTTTGTTGCTGTTCTGGAAATCACCCGCGGCATGAAGCATCAGCCCCGTTTCCATCATGAACAGAAGCTGGTCTTTCCCCGATTTGTTGACCGCGGGCAGAAGCTTCCGCGCGGCCTCCTTGTACTCGCCGTGGTAGAACATTTTCTCCGAATCCTTCATCACCTGGACGTAGCTTCCGGCGCATCCGAAGGAGAACAGAAGAAGAGTGACTGTCGCGGCCGCGCGAATCCTGATTTTCATGTATACCGTCCCTTAGCCCGGATTAAAAGGAAATCTTGGTCTTCGCACTTGCCTTGAGAAACTCCTGGCGGTCCTGCCATTCCACGACGTTCGTCCGTAAATCAATAAGCTGCATGGTGACGACCACATACTGGAGCGATTTCCCGCCGACCGTGCGCACGTTGTCGCGGATGTCGCCGGTAAGGTAGAAGTTCGGCGACTTGAGCATCCCTACCGGGATGGCTGCGTCGGGATCGATCATCCCGGTCATTCCCCTTTCCATTTCGGCCATGGCGTCGGCGGTCAGCGACTGGTCGATAAACCGTATGCGCTTCTTGATGAGGTTCGTTGAGATTTCATCGGTTATCATCTTGGTGTCGATGTGCTCGGATGTCTTGTTGCGGAAATTACGCACCTCGATGAAGGCCGGTTTCTTGTATTCATCCTTTAAAAACGTATGCATGGAGGTCACCATGGTAGTGACGGTCGCCTTGATTTCCCGCGGGCCCCACTCGCGCGAGCCCTTGTCCTCCCTGGCGTCCCTGTACTGCGTTCCTCCTCCGCATGCGACCAGCGTGAAGACAAGCGCAACGCCGAGAATTGAATATTTTTTCATAACAGCACGCTCCTTGTAATTAGTTTCTTCATAATTGTCCGGCCCTGAAAACACCCGTCATCTTCGATGCGGAAAATCCCGTGCGTTCTCGGCAATTTCGGCACGACGGCTTCATCCGCGCTACCGACCCGCCGTTCCTCACGGTTTCGGCAGACTCCCGTAATTCCCTGTGCATAATCCGTCAACTGGTCGTTTTCGCGGGCTAATGCCGCAGTTGATAATCTCACTCGATGTATACCGAA
>JBFZEY010000004.1:0-4035 GCA_041306625.1 Spirochaetota bacterium
TTTTTTGTTTCCTCAAGCACTTCGCGATTGATGGTTGTAGTTGCATTATACATTGTCGCGATGATTCCTGTTATCTCGATCGTCGTGTTAAGGCGCTTTTTTACCATCTCGGCCGCTTCGAACAGGTTATACATCCCATGGAAAGGAAGGAACTGAACCTGAAGCGGCACATAGATCTCATGCGCATAGGTGAGGGCGTTGAGCGTAAGCACTCCAAGCGACGGCGGGCAGTCTATGAGCGTATAATCATACTCATCCAGGTCCGCAAGCGCGTCTCGCAGCAGGAACTCCTTGGCGGGAATCGGCAGGAACTCAAGCCCTTTTAACTCGGGACTGGAGGGCAGCAGGTGCATGCCGTTTCTGTCGATCATGATGTCACGAAATGGAAGCTCTCCTTTCAGAACATCGTAGATGGACCTTTTGAGCTTGTTCGACTGTACGCCGAGGTGGTAGGTGGACTGCGCCTGGTGGTCCATATCGATCACCAGGACTTTCTTCCCGAGGATCTGAAGCGCGGCCGCAATATTGACGGTGCTGGTCGTCTTGCCGACGCCTCCCTTGTTATTTGAAATGGCGATGATTTTCATTATATCCTCTGCGGGTCGATGCGGGGAAGGGGTGCGGCTTTTCCTTCCGGGACAATTCTTTTATTTAACGCTGTTTCGTAGACTATATGTTTCTGCGCCAGTCAATCAAGCATAAAATCTTCCCGACAGTAAATATTCGATGCATCAATACCGTTCTCCGGATTCATCGGAATAAACGCCGGCCGTTATAAAGTGACAAGCCGTTTATCCGTTTTCGGAAATAAAATTGACTTGTTTTCTTATCGGTGATCAAATTATCGCAAATGCCGACTCTCTCTATCACAAAATCCGTGGTACAACGCACCGCCTGCCTTATCCTGTGCATCCTATTTGCGGGCTGTTTCTCCGGTAAGGGCGGCGGCCACGGTAAAACGGGGCGTGATGGGTACCTTCGCATTTGGGCCCATTCCGATATCCAGCCGCGGAGTTTTCCCGAAAAAACTCATTACGAGACCGCCGTTGCAGATATCGTTAAAAATGTACCGGACATATACGCGGCCATAGTGGCCGGAGACCTGGTACACCGCAAGGACGACGCACGCGCATATTACGAATGGATGGCCGGTTTGCGGCGCGTCTCCGGAATCCACTGGTGGTACGAGATCGCCGGGAACCATGATCAGAATGATATCACGAACTATTTGCGGTATACAGGCAAACCGCTTCATTACGCCGTTTCAATCGGCAACATGCTGATCATATTCATGTCGGATGAGATACGAAGCGCGATTACCGAAATCTCTGACGAGGCATTCAACTGGTGGAGCGATCTGGTTAAAAATAATCAAGATAAAATCATCGTCACAGTGACCCATGGTGCGCTAAATGGAAGCGGAATCCTCAGCACCATCAATCCTACCATGAGGATAGGTCACTCGAAGCGTTTTGTCGAAGTGTTGAAGAAGCATCCCGTCGATCTGTGGCTGTCCGGGCATTCCCATCTACCATCGTTCCTCTCCGGAAAGTACTCACGTCCGCGCGGCCTTGGGACCCTGTTCCTCGACATTTCGAGTATCCATAAAAGCCGCTTTTCTCCTATAGAATCATACATCCTGGTTTTCAGAAACTCAAGCAGCCGATTGAATATCCTCTCCCGCGATCACGAGAGCGAACGCTATAACGCATCGAGAAGCATTGAGAGCTCATTGCGGACGCCTTTTTTATGGGATGGCGGAGAACCGAGGATTATTTCGAGATGCTGTGCGCCGTAAGTCGTTTCAAAGATGCGGCGGAGAGCATTTTGCCCGCCGCCGCCGTTACGTTCGCTACAGGGAAAGCTTCGCGCCCGCGTGGACCACGCTTCCCTTTACCAGAATACCGTCCTCCTGCTTGGACCTGGTATAGAGATACTCGCCGAAAATGCTGATAAGCGGGAATACCGTAAACGCCACACCGGCTCCCCCGTAGTAGCTTTTAAAGTATTCGCTGTTACTGGAGCTGCCGGTCTGATCTTCAAATTCGAACCATTCTTTGACCGCAATGCCGCCGCGGACATACGGATGAATGATTATGGGAAGCTCAAGCTGAAGGAAAACATCGACCCCGAGCATGCTTCGTGTGGCGTCGTAGTCTTTATTCGACACATCGTAGCTGAGAAAGGTCTTCTGATAAAACGGTCCAACACCGAAACTCATCACGAGCGGCACGCCCGTGGTGTAATGAGCGAAAACACCGAACTCGGGACCGGAGGTTTTGATACTTTCCGTGTCCGTTTCAATTTTTCCGGCGAACGAATATCCTCCGTAAACACCGACATCCAGGAGCGCATAACTTGATGATGGTAGCACCAGCAGAACGGCACATACGAGGAGAACCGCTTTTGTTAATTTCATATTAATCTCTCCAATAATGGTCTTTACCGCGCACAAAACCTTCAGCCTCGACAGAACCCTGAAGGCCGGTACCGCATCTACGCGCGATATCAACATTGAAGATATCCATTGCGGTCACACTCGTCAATTCAAATTTAATCACGTTTACGCAAGTCCGCTGCAGATTTAAACCGGGCGATATGCTTCAACTTCACTTTTCTTATGCACTGAAAATTGTGCACACTAGCATCACTTTTCGGCATGGAACCAAAAAACAACTTATAAATTATGGTCAATCATCGGGTTTCAGGATATATTCTCTGCAACGAAATCGCAAACGACGACTCCTCCGTTGCCGCTTCCGGGTTGTTCGAATCCAGCTTTAAGGAGATACCAATGTCTGGTCTACTCGGTGAAATACTGGTGGAATCGGGCGAAATCTCCACTGAACAGCTTTATGAAGCCCTTGAATTTCAAAAAGAAAATGGCGGGCTTATTGGAGAAATACTCGTCGGTCTGGGGTATATCCAGGATGAAGAATTGAGGAGGCATCTCAAAAACCAGTGGAAATACAAAGCCGAGGCCGGTGCAATCTCTCCTGATTAGTCCCGATACTCTGTCGTTATCCCTGTGCCGTCCGCACCCTGTCGCGTCCGTCCCGTTTGGCAGCGTACATGGCGTTGTCGGCGACAGCAACCAGCGAATCCGGCCCCGACATGCTTCCCGGAACACAGCCGGCCACACCGATGCTGATCGTAACGTATGGAGCGACATCCGATTTTTGATGGGGCATGCGCAAGTTCGCGACTTCCATCCTGATTTTTTCGGCCATAGCGACAGCTTTACCGATATCCGTCTTCGGAAGCAGGACCACGAATTCCTCCCCACCGTACCGGGCGCATACGTCGTATGCGCGCCGCACGGTCGAACTTATGATCGCGGCGACCAGCACCAGGCATCGATCGCCCGCATTATGGCCATAGGTGTCGTTAAACGGTTTAAAGTTATCGATATCGAGATATAACAGGGAGATCGTCTCCCCGCTGCGCTGTGAGGCCCGCCATTCCCTTTCGAGAGCGGCGTCGAAATAGCGCCTGTTATAAAGGCCCGTCAGCGGGTCGGAAACGGAAAGCTCCTCAAGCGCACGGTTTGAACGGGCAAGTTTTATGGATTCGACCCTGTTGAGCAGGCTAACAAGGAACACCCTCCTGAGTTCGGCCTCCATCTGGTAATTCCCCATAAGGCTCATGATAATGGCCGTCGCCAGTACGAGCGAGTGATTGGAGACCGCTTCAAATGGCATGGTGGTCGCAATGGGAAGTAGTACTGAATAGAGCACCTGAACGATGATGGAGCAAACCAGCGCCGTTGCGAAACGCATTACGACGACAATATTTCCGAAAATAATGATGATTATAATGCCGGTGTGATAATGTATCTCGTTGGGATCGGCGCTGAGCATAAGCATTAACAGAATGCTGAGCGATGCTAAGACGACTATCGATCCTATCAGCGCCTCGGTCAGCCTGAGGCATTTCCGAAGGTAAATCATCAACAGGAAGACGATCATAAGCGGAGTGACTATGCCGAGCCTGATGAGCCACGCCGTCTGGTAAATATCCCTCAAGACGATCATG
>JBFZEY010000005.1:0-7784 GCA_041306625.1 Spirochaetota bacterium
GTCGGGGTTAAGCTCAAAATCACGCCGCACATCACCCAGAAAAACCGCATTACGCTCGACCTCTACCAGGAGGTGAACTCGGTGCTGGGCACGACGACCGTGTCCTCCACCGGCGCCATAATCCCGCCGAAGCTCGGCAAACGCGACATCAAGACCAAGATATCGGTGAACGACGGCAAGACGATCGTGGTCGGCGGTCTCATCCGCAACGACAAGTCGGTTACGGAGGTAAAGGTCCCCGTGCTCGGCGACATTCCGCTTCTGGGCTGGTTCTTCAAGCGCAAGACCGTAGAGTACACCAAGACCAATCTTCTCGTATTCATCACTCCTCATGTGGTGACCAGGCCCGAGCGCGCGGAAGCGATAACCGAACAGAAGCGCGAGGAACAGCGAAGGCTGAAGGGGCGATAACGGTGAGCGTCCGCGGCAGGAAGACAAAACCGCTGGGGGCCCTGCTTGTCGACCGCAAGGTCCTCACGCCGGAACAACTTCAGGAGGCGCTTCTACTGCAGAAGTCAACGCCGTTGCGCCTCGGCCAGCTCCTCATAAAAAAGGGGATGGCCACCGAAGACGAGGTGCTGGGGGCGCTCGCCGATCAGTCGGGGATTCCATACCATAAAAATATCGTGTTCGACGACCCCGAGAACATCTTTTCAAGGATTCCCACCTACTTCCTGAAAAAAAACAGGGTCGTACCGTTTAAATCCGATGGTACGGCCATCCATTTCGCGTCGGCCGACGTGCTCAACATCCATCCCTTTGACGACCTTAAAATGCTGTACCCGGACTACAACATGGAAACCGTGCTCGCGCCCGAGGCCGAGATAATGCGCGTCATCAACAGCCACTTCGACATTATGCGCGCTGACTCAGCGGACGAGGTGATCGACGGCCTCGCCGGCTCCGACTTCGAGATACTCTCTTCCCCCATACTGGAGACCGAGGACATCCTTGACATGGCGAACGAGGCCCCCATTATACGCCTCGTCAATACCATGGTCACCCGGGCCGTCCAGGACAGGGCGAGCGACATTCATATTGAACCGTACGAGAAGGACCTCGCGGTCCGGTTTCGCATAGACGGCATCCTCTACCAGATGTTCACCCCGCCGAAGAAGTACCAGGGGGCGATCGTTTCGCGCATCAAGATCATGGCGAACCTCAATATCGCCGAAAACCGTCTACCTCAGGATGGACGCATCCAGATCAAGATAGGCGGCAAGGACATAGACATCCGTGTGTCGGTATTCCCGACCTATTACGGCGAACGCGTGGTGATGAGGCTCCTCAACAAGACCGACATGAACTTCGACCTGTCGGCCATGGGATTTTCCGAGGCCGTTTTAAAGTCGTTCGAGGAAACGATCAGAAAAACCTACGGGGTGGTGCTGGTCACCGGTCCCACCGGCAGCGGTAAGAGCACAACGCTCTACGGCGTGCTCTCGCGCCTTCGCTCTTCCGAAATCAATATCCTCACGGTCGAGGACCCGATCGAGTACCAGCTCCACGGCGTGGGGCAGATGCAGGTTAAACCCAAGATCGATCTGACCTTCGCCAACGGCCTGCGCTCAATCCTGCGCCAGGACCCGGACGTAATCATGATCGGGGAGATTCGCGACCTCGAGACCGCGGAAATCGCGATACAATCGGCGCTTACCGGCCACCGTGTCTTCTCCACGCTTCATACCAATGACGCGGCCAGCGGCGTTACCCGCCTCATCGACATGGGGGTGGAGCCGTTTCTCATCACCTCCTCAGTCAACGCGTTTCTCGCCCAGCGGCTCGTGCGCAAAGTGTGTCCGCACTGTCGCGAGGCGTATCGGCCGACCTCGCAGATGCTTTCGCAGCTCGGCGTCAGCGCGTCGAAGATAAAGGGAAGCCGCTTTTACCGCGGCAAAGGATGCGAGGAGTGCCTGGGCACCGGCTTCATGGGCAGGACCGGCATCTTCGAGTTTCTGCCGCTCTCGAACGATATCCGGCGGATGATCATCCTCCGCAATGAGGCCTACGAGATCAAGGAACAGGCAATAAAGGAAGGGATGATTACCCTTCTTTCAGACGGGCTCCAGAAGGCCATGTCGGGGACCACAACCATCGAAGAAGTGCTGAGGGTGAGCTGAGGTGATTTTCGAATACCAGGCCCTCGACAGGAAGGGCGATACGGTTAGCGACGTAGTGGACGCCCCGAGCGAACAGGCGGCGCGCCAGAAGGTACGCGGCATGGGCCTCTACCTTGTCAAACTCGACCAGCACGGAGGCAGGCCCTCGGCGGACTCCTCCGCCTCGAAAAGCGGGATCCGCAGGGCATACGAGGAGTTGACCTATTACCTCGACCTCAAGTTCAGCTCCAAACAGGTCGGCATCTTCTCGCGCCAGCTGTCCGTCCTGCTGGGCGCGGGAATGCCGCTGCTGGTATCCATCAATGACATCATCGACCAGGTCGACAACAGGAACTTCAAGAGCATCGTGGCTGACATAAAGGAGAAGCTTGAGGAGGGTTCGTCACTTTCAGCCTGTCTGGAGCGGCACCCGATCGTCTTTTCCGAAATGTACATCAACATGGTGCGTGTCGGCGAGAGCCTCGGTTCGCTCGACCAGGTGGTCGAACGGCTCGCGGAACTCGAGGAAAAGAAAAACATTTTAAAAGGAAAGATCCAGGCCGCGCTGTGGTACCCGGCCTTTCTCATCTTCTTCGCGATCGTGGTGGTACTCTTCATCATGATCAACATCATCCCCTCGCTCACCCGCATGTTCCTGGAGCTGGGCAAGGACCTCCCCCTGCCGACCAGGGTGGTGATGGGATTCAGCGATTTCCTGGCCACCTTCTGGCCGCTTCTACTGGCAGCCGCCGCTGCAGGGGTGTATTTTCTCAGGCGTTACATTAAAACGCCCGAAGGACGGCGCAAGGCCGACGAGCTGAAGCTGACGGTGCCGCTTGCCGGCAACCTCTACCGGAAACTCGTGGTTCTGCGCTTCACACAGAACCTCGGCGTGCTGCTGGCGAACCGCGTCGACATCATGAAGTCATTCGAGATCGTCAAGAAAATCGTCGTCAATTCGGTCATCGAGGAGAAGATCGACGAGGCGGCGGACAGGATCCGCGAGGGGGCATCGGTCTCGACGGCGCTCACCAAAGCGGACTTTTTACCGCGAATGGTCATCGGCATGATCGCCGCCGGAGAGGCGAGCGACCAGCTCGACGCCATGCTCCAGAACATCGGCCGCGTGTATGAAACCGAGCTCGACCTTACGGTGTCAAGCCTCACCAGCATGATCGAGCCGATCATTATAATCATCATGGGACTGGTCATCGGCCTTATCGTAATTGCGGTGCTTTTGCCCATCTTCGAAATGAATCTTATTCTACAGTGAGGGAGATATGAAACACGCACTGAAAGCACTCATCAAACGCGCCGCTGACGCGGCCAGGCATATGAAAGGGAACGGCGGATTTACGCTGATCGAGATCATGATCGTCATCGCCATCATCGGCATTCTTTCGATCATCGTCGTACCGCGCTTCATGGATATTCCGCAGAAGGCCCGCGTGGAAGCCGCCAAGCAGCAGATGGCCGCCTTCGGCCTGGCGCTGGACCGTTACAATCTTGACAGCGGCGTGTACCCCACTACCGAGCAGGGACTCGCCGCACTGATCACCAGACCAAATACCGAGCCTTCGCCGATGAACTACAATGAGGGCGGCTATTTAAAGAAAAAAGAGCTGCCCAAAGATCCGTGGGGCCGCGATTATATTTACCGCTCTCCCGGCGACCAGGGCAACGACTACGAGATCATGAGCCTGGGCGCCGATGGCAGGGACGGCGGCGAGGGAGTGAACGCCGATATAAAAAGCTGGTAAGTCCGGACGAAGACCCAGTGGAAAGGACCGGCATGCCGCGATCATTCCGGGGAAACGGCGGGTTCACGCTCCTGGAGCTCATCGTGGTGATCGCCATCATCTCCATTATGGCGATGCTCGTTGTGCCGCGGATCCCGCGCATTACCGGCACGGACAGGGGCAGTTTCGTCATACTTACCGGCATCATCGCTCGGTGTTTCGACGATGCCTACCTCAAGGGAAACACCAATTATCTCATCGTGCACCTGTACGAGCGCGGCACCGAGTTCGGGGAGTACGATGAAAAGATTTTCAGCCGTGAGAACGGCGTATCGGTGGTCACCATGAACCGCGAGGGAAAGTTCGTCGATTCGTCCGACCGCCTGCTCTCCTACCACCGGTTTCCGGGATCCTTTCGCATCGAAGAGGTGCTCCTCGCCGGGGCCGACCCGGTCAGACAGGGAAGCGTGTTCATTCCGTTTTATCCTTCAGGCGCCTCAGACAACGCCGTCATCCATATCCTGGCGGGCGGCGACGCACGCTGGTCGGTACGCATCAACCGGCTCAAAAAAGAGGCCAGAATCATCCATGAGTACGTCGGTTTCGAATAACGGTCGCGGCGGCGGATTCGCGCTCGTCGAGATTCTCATAGCCATCGCCATCCTCTCCATCGCCATGCTCGGCATTATTTCGGGTGTGTCGTCGGGAATAGCCGCCATCGGCGGAAACAGGAACATGACCCGGGCGATGCTGATCGCCAAGAGCAGGCTGAGCCTCTACTATGTGTACCGGATGCGAGAACCCGACGTACAGGAAGAGCCCGTTAAAGAGTATCCCGGATTCGCGTACAGCCGGAAAACGACAAAATTCGAGCACGAGCTATTCGGGCCCGTGAGCGCCCGCAGGGTCGAGATCACCGTCCACTGGCTGGAGAGGGGCCGCAGAAAAAATTATACCCTCAGCTATGTCTATCCGGAGAGGATGTGAACCGTAATATCACCTAAATCGACGACGCGACCGGCGGTCACTCGCGCCGCGGCTCCTTTCTCGGCTGGGCCGGGTTCACGCTCATCGAGGTGATCGTCGCGACTTCGCTCTCATCGGTTATACTCCTCATCGTGTATTCTGCGCACCGCTCGATAATGACCTCAATCTTCGACCTTACCGGCGTCGCCGAGTTTTACGAGAACTCGAGCCTGGCGATCCAGCGCATCGACCGGGACCTTTCCTACGCGTTCTCGCACAAGTTCAACGAGCGTGTTTGTTTTATCGGGGAGAACCAGATGGGCTCTACGGCCAACGGCAGGCTCGATTTCATCACCATGGATTATTCGCGCGAATCCATATCGCTCAATCCCAAAAAGCAGAATCCAACGAGCGACGTCTACGAAGTCGGATACCGCCTTCGCCCGGACAGGGAGGTGCCGGGAGTATTCCAGCTCGTCCGCCGGCGCGATCTGCACTACGACGACAACCCGCTGGGCGGTGGCGATGAAGACGCCATGCTCGACAACGTCGTCGACCTTAAATTCGAGTTCTGGCTGAGGAACGAATGGACCGACAAATGGGACTCGCGGGAGTCAAAAAAACTCCCCCAGGCGGTACGGACGTCCCTCCGCGTGAAAAACTACCGTGGGACCGTCGAGGATTTTGTATTCATTTCGTACATTAACCCGGTGAACGAATGAGACCTGCACAATATATCGGGGCCCGTCTGGATGCGGCCGCGCGAAACTATCGCCGGCGCGAAGCGCTTCTTCACGAACGCGGTATACTGTATTCCTTCAGGGGCTCATCGGGCTATGTGCTGGTCATCGTGCTCCTGGTAATTTCGCTCCTGGTTGCTATTTCGAGTGAGTTCATCATCACGGCGCAGACCAACGTTCGCTATATCGGCAGGTTCAGCGAGTCGCTCAGGGCGCGTACCATCGCGCGGGCCGGCATCAACCTGGCCGTTGCGCTTCTTGAGGCCGATAAAAAGGGCGCCGCCTCTGGACTGCTCTCCGGCGTCTCCAACAATTCGAACATCGACTCCTTCCAGGACATCTGGGCGATCGACCTGCCGCCCCTGCCGATTGAGGGTGGACACCTCAAAATCGTCATAACCGACGAGAACTCAAAAATCAACCTCAACGTTCTCGCCAACGAGGTGGTTGACCGATCGCCGTATTATAGCGTGGCACAGCGTTTCTTTCTAAACATGGGACTGCCCATGGACCTTGCCGATGCACTTATAGACTGGGTTGATATCGATGACAGCCGCTTCCCCTACGGTGCCGAATCATCGGATTATTACCTGGCACAGGCGCGCCCGTACCGGGCTAAAAACGGGGCAATGGACAGCATCCATGAGATGCTGATGGTAAAGGGAATCACACCCGAGTTCTACTATGGGCTGGGCGGCGGCAATTTCGGTCTCGAGCGGGACCTGGTCGAACACAACAGGGGCGCGCGAACGCTCGATCCCGATGCCATTAATAAAACCGGATCCGGAAGAGCCCTCTCTTCGCGCAGGACCGAGGTCGCTGAAGCCGTTGTGCCGGTCGGAAGGGAGCGCAGCCGCCGGCTCGACGAGTACTTCCGGATAACCGGCGAGCGCACCGATTACCTGAGCGAGCTGAACAAAATCAACATCAACACCGCTCCGTTTCGTGTCTTATCGGCGTTGACAGACGAGATGACCGATGATAGAGTTGCCGAACTCATCCGCAGGCGTCGTTCGAAACCGTTCGAATCGATCGATGAAATCGCCGATCTCATGACCGATGAGACGGTCAGGAGGAACCTGCTCACCGTGCGGTCGTTTATCTTCCGCCTGTCGGTCACCGGCCGCGTCAATAAAACCGAAGTGACGATGATCGCCCTGTACAACAGGCAGAACAAGATATTTTACTACATGAGCGAACAATGAGCGATTATTCCTTGACATCCCCGTTCATAGCCCCATTCACCAGTTATTCCCGGTATGCCGGGAAACGGAGGAAGCGCCGTGTTTGAAAACATCGCCGCGCTTGATATCGGCACATCTGCCGTCCGGCTTTTAACCGCAAGGACCGGCCTGAGGAATTTCCAGGTTACCGGGCTGTCAATCGAGGACATCTCCCGGGAGGAAGGGGACGGCCCGGGCGACGCCGTACGACGGGCAATCGCCAGGTTGCTCGCGGAAAACGACATCAGGGGATGCACCGTTCTGTGCAACCTTCCCATGGAGAAGGCGATCGTGCGCAATATCGCTTTTCCCTTCAGCGACGCGGAAAAAATCTCGGCCGCCATTCCCTACGAGGCCGAGGAGAATATGCCGTTCAGCATCGACGAACTCATCATGGACTTCCAGTCACTCAGAAGCCCACGGTCCGACGAGGCCAGGATAATGCTGGCGGCAACCCCCTTAGAAGCGGTACGGGAGCAGGTGGCCTTACTGGACACGACCGGCCTGCGTCCCTTCAGGATGGGCCTGGAAGCGAACGCGCTGTTCGAATGTTACCGCTACTTCAACCGCATCCCCGACGAAAACATCATCCAACTCGACATAGGCCACGAAAAGACCATACTTGTAATCGCCGGCGGCGGCGATCTCCTATACACGCGCTGTATCACGGGCGGCTTCGGGGCAGTTCACCGGGAGATTGCGGCCATGAACCGCTGCAGCATACGCGATGCACAGAGGCTCTTCGAGTCCCTCAACCTCGACCTTACGTCCATCGAAAACAATTATCAGCGCGACTTCTACAAAACCCTGGGCCTGAACAGGTCGAAGCTTAAAAAAATCTATGACCGCACCATCTCGCTGGTCGAGGAGCTGGTTGAGCAGGTAGTGCTCACCCTGCGCTCCTTCTCCGTGGAATACGGAGAGCTTGAATACGGCCGTGTTCTCATCTCCGGCGGCGGCGCCAACCTCGCGGGGGTCGGGCACCTCCTTTCCCGCGAGCTCGAGCTTCCCGTGGCC
>JBFZEY010000006.1:0-5706 GCA_041306625.1 Spirochaetota bacterium
CCCTCCGGTATGGGCAATCCCTCGACGATGGAAACCCCGGCGGAGCGGTTAAGGATGAAGCCTGCGCTCCTGAATTGCACGGCATCCCGCGCCACATCGAGGATGGTCCGTGCGACGGCGATTCCCCGCGCCGATTCGTCCGAAACGACGAGCAGGTGCGATACACGCTCCATCACGCGGCGGTTGATCTGCTCGATCCCGGCCTCGCCGTCGATGACCACATAATCGAAGTTGCCGGCGATTGCGGCGATGATCTCTTTTAACAGGTCGTTAACCCTGCAGTAGCATCCCTCCTTCTCCGGCCGGCCTATGGCGAGAAACGCAAGGCGGCCCCGCTCCTCGAGCGCGCCGAAAAGCCCGTGATCGAGCCGCGCGAGAATATCGGCCCTGTCACCGCCCACTCCCTTTCCCAGCTCATCGATGAAACGGGTGCGAACGTCATCGACCGTAACGCGCGGTGAAAAGCCCAGCGAGGCGGCCAGCCCGGCGGCCGGGTCGGCGTCGATGGCGAGCACCCGCGCCTCCGCACGCTCCAGGAGTATCCGGGTAATTATGGCGCTCACCGTTGTCTTTCCGACACCGCCCTTCCCGCAGACGGCGATCACTACCGCCCCCGCTGCGTTATCTGCCATGAGGATTCTCCTTTTTTAGCGTCGCGCGCAGGGCGCGCAGTCCGTCCACCTCGCCGCATATGTCGGCATAGTCGCACGCGGCGCAATCGAAGCTCATTTCCTCCGACATCCTGTTCATCGCCGAAATAAGCTTCGACGCCCGCCCGCCTGTCGTGCGCAATTTCGCCACGTGATCCGACGTCGATGTAACGAAGAGAATCTCGGCGGAGGTGATGTGTTCGTTGGTGCGATACAGCTCAATCGCCGCGGCCCCCAGGTTCGCGAGTCCCAGCTTCTTTTCCACCGCGGCGCGGCTCACCCTGCTCCACTCTTTAAGGTACTGCGACGCGGCCCGCATCATGTAACCGTCCAGATTATGGCCGTAACGCATGCGCTCGATCTCACGGTGACGCTCGTGGCAGTTGGCTTCGTTAAAACCGCTTACGCCGAGCAGCACCACCTTCCCGAAGGGAAGGGCGCCCTCTACCGCCTCGCCCAGGTCCGGTCCGGCAACCGCAATGATGCCGTCGCGGACCATGGAGTCGTCATTGGTCCATACAAGAAACGAGGCCGAGTCGAGCCCGGGAGGGCCGAGCTCAACCGCGGTATCGCACTTCATCACGATCGAACCTTTCCTTCCCGGGGGCCATGCCGAATGGTCCGGGGAACGGTATTCATGAAAGGATGGCCCGGAACGAGCCTCTTCTATAAACGCCCTCAGTTCCATGATGATTTCAGTAAAAAGCTCCACGGCGTTTCAGATCCCGGCGACTCCCGCACCGTCGCCTCCCCCCGCCGCACGGCCTGTGGCCGATAGCGCGTCCAGGGCCATGAGCGCCGCGCCGAGCGCCCCGTTTATCTGCGGGTCATCGAGCTCGAGGAGCGCACATCCCAGCGCCTCACCGAGCGCCGCGAACATCCCGCGGTTGCGCGCCACGCCGCCCGACATCACCACGCTCTGCTCCACGCCGATGCCCTTTGCGAGCGAGGCCGCCCTCCGGGCGACCGCGTGGTGCAGCGCATTGATGATGTCGGCAGTCTCCCTGCCCTCGTTGACGAGCGAGATTATCTCGGTCTCGGCGAAGATGACGCACTGGTTGGACAGCGAAAGCCTCTCGGTCGAACGAGCTGCAATATCACCCATCTCCCAAAGCGGCACCTCGAGCGCCTCGGCGATGACTTCGAGGAAGCGCCCGGTGCCCGACGCGCACTTGTCGTTATACGAATACTGCACCACCCTTCCGTCGGCGGCCATGCGTATTGCCTTAGCGTCCTGGCCGCCGATATCGACGACCGTCCGCGCCGAGGGGACCCTCCATATCGCGCCCCGCGCGTGACAGGCGATCTCCGATTCTATCGCCTGCGCGAACGGTATCCTCGCTCGCCCGTAACCGGTCCCTACCGTGCGGCTCACCCGGTCGAGCCGAATGCCGGCCTGGTCAAGCGCCGCACCCATGGCCTCTTCGGCCGACTTCTCCGGGGACGTCCCGCACCGGACCACCGAACGACCGGCGATCCGGCCATCTGCCAGAATCACCGCCTTTGCCGTCAGGGAGCCCACGTCACAGCCCGCCGTTATCATTTCACACCCCCGGCCGTTTTATCCATGGCTATCAGCGCGGCACCGAGGGCCCCCGCCAGCTGCGGATCGTGGCGCCGTATCGCTCTCAGCCGAAGGCCCAGGATCTTCTCTATCGCGGCAAGGACCCCGCGGTTCTTCGCCACGCCCCCCGTCATGCAGACATCGTTTTCGATTCCCAGGTTATTCACCAGCACCGCCATGCGGCCCGCCATCGCGTTGTTGATTCCCGCGGCTATGTCCTCGAGCGGGACACCGTTGTTCAGGAACTGGATGACATCGGCCTGCGCCCAGACGGTGCACGCGTTCGCGAGCGTCACCGGGTTTTTAGACCGGACCGAAAGCTCCCCGAGCTCGTCCAGGCCCACACCGAGCAGGCGCGCCATCACCTCAAGGAACCTGCCCGTGCCCGAGGCGCATTTGTCGTTGGTAACGAATTTCGTGACGGTTCCTTCGGCGTCCAGCCTGATCGCCTTGCAGTCCTGACCGCCGATGTCAATAATGGTCCGCGCCGTCGGAACCATCCAGCGTGCGCCCCTTCCATGGCACGCGATTTCCGAAACCGTATCGTTGACAAAGGCTATTCGGTCCCTGCCGTATCCGGTCCCCACGCAAAACATGATCTCGCGCCTCTCGACCCCGGCGGCGGCGCACGCGCCGTTCATCACCTCCTCTGCCGATTCACCCGGCCTGGCTTTCGACTTGATCAGCATGGCGCCCAGCACTTTGCCGTCTTTCATCACCACCGCCTTGGATGTAAGCGAACCGACATCGCAACCGCCGACGATCATACCAGAAGCCTCCTTACCCGTAAAAACTCCTCGAAGCGTGCGCGCGTCGCGTCCCACGACTGGACCCTGTCGTCGAAGGCGTCCGAATACATGATATGCGTCGGGAAGCCGGCCTTCTCCGTTTCGCGGGCGAAGGGTTTCAGCATGCCCCAGGTGTTCCGGCATCCCGGTGTTCCGCTGTATACGACGAAATCGGCGCTGTACATCCGCGCCAGCGAAAGCGTGTCCTCAAGCCACATGTCCGGCGCGTCGAATGGCCCGCGTATCGATTTGATCATGGGCATGCGCGAGTTCATAATGGCCACGCTGTCGATCATGGAATCGAGGTCGGTCATATCTATCGAATAGGCGGAGTCTTCCATATGGTTTTCACGTACATGGGGAGCATCGATGGACCAGTTGCGGCTGAGGATATTGCCCTGCAGGCAGACGCCCAGATCCTCCGCCATGCGCCACATCCGCATGTTATACGTATAATGATCGATGTAGCAGAAAAATCCGCGCAGGCGCTCGGCACCGCCCGAAAGACCGCTGACTCCCCGCGCGGCGTTCTCCCGTGCGGCATTGACCATGGACTGGAGCATGTCGGTGCAGGGTTTCATTCCGGCGAAGAGAAAGCGCGCCGCGTAATTCATGAGCGTGAAGGCCGGGGGGAGGGGACTCGGAACAAGCCTGCCCATCTCCTCCAGTTCGGCGATCAATCCGTCCTGTTTCCGCAATTCGTCCAACACCGCGGCCAGTCGCTCCGCCCGGAGTTTCGTTCCCGTCTGCGCCTCGAGGAAGGCGACGAGCGCGCGGTAATCGTCGCGGTGATACCGGTCGTAGCGCTCCCCCTTCAACAGGGGCGGCATGTCGAGCTGGAAGAATGGGCGGTCGAGCCATTCGGCCGCGAACGCGAAAGCGTTCGCGTTGGTGTCGCACACCCCGGGCGTATCGGTCACCACCATGTCGATATCGACGCCGATGCCGGCGAGGTACGCACCGAGGCTACCCCGCTGCGACGAACACGATGTTTCGGTAAACCCGGCCTCGTTGCAGAAGTCAAGGAACTCGGCGCTCCCCCGGCGATAGGTAAAGGTAAGGAACACCGACATCACCTCCAGGCAGACGGGCGTGATATCCATTGCGTAAAAGATGACCGGTGAAAAACAGAACGAGGTTATGGCGACTTTCCTTCCGCGCTCCCTCGCCGTAACGATGTTTTTTAAATATTCGGCGCAGGTCTTAACGAAAGACAGCCCCGGCTCTCCGGTGGCAAGCACGGCATCGATCATGCCGCTGAAGTAGGGTATATACCGCAGCGCGCGGGCATACTCCTTCTCCGTACCGGCCATAAGCTTCGACGCGGCATCGTACGTCGAGTAAAGCATCCAGTCGAAGTTGTATTCTCTCAGCGCGCGCCTCATGCCGTCCTCCTCTTTCCGTCAATGCGCTCGAGGAATGCGTCCAGCCGCATCTTAAGCCTTCCCGTCTCGACCAGCGGCCCGTATTCGCGCTCGAAGCGCATGCACGGGATGCCCCGCGCCTCCAGATCGCGTTCGAAGAGGCCGTTCTCGGCGCCGTGGAGGTCGCAAAAACGTATGTTCTGTAAAATGACGCCTTCGACAGACGCGCTCTGTATCGTATCGGTCAGTATTTCAAGACGCCGCCTGTAATCGCCGTACATCCTGGGACAATCGCTCCGGCGCAGATAGCGTTCCGCCAGTGCGCGGACGGGGTCCAGCGGCCCGTCGTCCACGCGATCGTTGTGAAAGCGCGCTCCGAAGCACAGGTTGTCAGCCACCACCAGTGCGCGATCCCCTTCCAGGAAGCGGACAAGCGCCGTATCGTCACTCGCGCTGCCGACCAGCATAAGCCGGCGCCTGCCCTGCAGGCGCCTGGTTTCGGCGCGGAGCTCAAGGATGCATTCCTCCAGAAGATCGTTATACGCATCTCTCGGCATCGCCGCTCCGGCGATCACGACCGAAAGCGCCTCGGCGCCGGCAATCGGCGGTTCCGGCAGCCTGCGCATCAGCTCAAGCTCTTCAAGCAGCGCGCGTCCCCGGTTATAGGCGGCGATGGCGGCCCGAAGGGCCTCAACCGTTATGCGCACGTCGAAATGGCGCTCGACCGCCTCGATGAGCCGTCGGATCTCCCCCTCGAACCAGTTCACCGTATAATCGGCGAACTTATGGGGGACCGCGAAATGAAAGAAGAACGGCGGCACGATGCCCGCCATGTCCTGCCCGGCCTTTCTCCAGCAGTCATCCAGCCGCCGCATCGAGTCACAGCCGGGCACGATCACCACGCCGTCGAGAAAGTCGAACGCGCCACCACCCGCCAGCTGCAGCATGCATTTTGGCAGACTGCAGATGAACGGTCCAAAATAGGTATCGCCGATGGTAGTCTCCTGCGCGCCGTAACCGCGGATTCTATAGGGAAGAATCCCGGCCGCGTGAAACACCTCGTCCGGCGCATACGAGCAGGTATACCCGACCACCCTCCCCCCGTCTTCCTTCCACCGGCGCACGTATTCATTGTTCAGCGTTTCCGCCGCCTCGATCAATCGCGCATTCATTTACGCTCCTCCCCGCGCAATGCCTTCCACAGCGCGCTACGCGCATCCCGCACGGCCTCGCCTTCCCCCGCCGCCGCGATAATACCCGCGGCCGCTTTAAGGAGTGGCGGAACCACCTCCGGAGCGATGGGCTCGATCGCACGCCCGAGACCTTCCATGAGCCAGCCG
>JBFZEY010000007.1:0-3093 GCA_041306625.1 Spirochaetota bacterium
ACCTCCCTGCCAGGGCTGTAATAACGACCATGCCGGCGGGCCGGAAACGATACGGCACACCCTGCTCCGATTAATTAAATGAATGACGCTCATATTATGAATTATATTCACCACTCATTCAGACGTCAATATTTTTTTATTATTAATTTTATTTAAAATACTATTACTCGGAGAACCTTTTCGGACATCCCTTGAAAGAACTGCGCATTCTTACTCGTCTATTCATAATATTTTCACAGCGGCATGGCTGTGATTCTCTTGACGCGGCCTGTTTTATTCATGAAAATCAGCACCGCATCCTCGAATTTACGTAAAGGATGGTTCCATGAAAAACCTCACCGCACACGGGCCGCACACGGCCTCCCTGCGAGCATGGCAGCTCAGGATTTTCTGGCTCCTATGGGCCGGGTACGCATCATATTATCTGTGCAGGGTCAATTTTGCGGTCGCACAGCCCCTGATCCTGCGCGAATTCCCGACCTGGACCGCCGCTCAGATCGGGCTGATACCTTCCATCTATGCCATGTGTTATGCCGTGGGTCAGGTCATCAACGGCACCCTCGGCGAACGCTTCGGGGCCAGGCGCCTTATGACCGTGGCGCTCGTCGGGGCCGCGGTGACCAACCTGCTGTTCTCGGTCAGCTCATCGTTCGGTATTATGCTGGTCCTCTGGGCCGTCAACGGCTACGCCCAGTCGGCCGGATGGTCCCTTCTCATCCAGACGCTTTCCAACTGGAACACCTCGGAGCGTCGAGGCATGCTCGTCGGGCTCATATCGACCTGTTACCAGGTCGGCAACGTCGTCTCCTGGCTTCTGGCGGGTTTCCTGTGCGATTCGCTCGGCTGGCGCGCCGCATTCATGGTACCGGGATTCATCCTTATCCCCATGGCTTTCATCTTCGCCATCGGCCTTCGTAACAGGCCCGAGGACGCGGGCTTTCCAGCCATCAGGGACGACCTCGGGCATCACTCCGGACCGGGCGAAACTGCTCCGGGCGGGGTTTTGTCCACCCGTGACATTCTTATCATGACCCTCCAGAACAGGTTAATCTGGATCCTCGGACTCGGCTTCTTCTGCATGAACTCGGTGCGCTACACCTTCATGAACTGGACCGTCCAGTACATGGCCGACTTCCAGGGGCAGAGCATTAAAGGAAGCGCCTTCACCGCCATCGCCATACCGCTGATCGGCTCGCTCGGCGCCATCGCCGCAGGCTGGGCATCGGACCACCTGTTCGATCACCGCCGCGCGCCCGTCTGCGCGATCATGCTCTTCGGCCTGGCAGGGGTCTGCGCCATCTTCGTAACCATCCCGGCCGGATCGTGGATCCTGGCGACGGCAATGCTCGGCCTGGCCGGCTTTCTCATCTACGGGCCCGACATGCTAATGAGCGGCGCAGCCACGATCGACCTCAGCCACCCGCGCGCCGCCTCGATCGCCACGGGGCTCACCATGAGCCTCGGGGCGACCGGCGCGATTTTTTCCGGTGCGGGCGTCGGCCTTCTCAAAGATTTCGCGAAGGGCGACTGGTCGCTGGTGTTCTGGGTGCTCGCGGGGCTCTCCGCGCTTTCGGCCCTGCTGATGGTCTCGATCTGGAATGCGCGGCCCAAGGGGGCAAAATAACGATGCTTACGGAAAAGGGCTGGTCGGATCGGACGCGCTCGGACCTCGAAAGGCTCATCGAATCGGGAGCGGGAAAGAACCTGCCGGTGGTGTTCGATTTCGACAACACCATCGTCTGCGGCGATATCGGCGAGGCGACACTCGCGATGCTCGCGAAAGAGGGTGGTATCTCCAGGGACGGCATACCGGCCGTGATCGCGCCGACCTTCCGGTCTTCTAACGGAAAAACGATTTCCCTCGCCGCTTGCGCGGACCTCACGGTCTACTACGAGGAGCTCCTCGGCGCGACGGAGCACCACAACGACGACTTCTCCCCGCTCTCCAGCGGCTACGTCTGGGCGGTTGAGGTGATGCAGGGGCTTTCTCCTAACGACGTGATCAATGCCACGGAGCGGGTCAACGCACAAAGCGAGCCCTTCGTACCCGCGCGCATCGAGGTCACGCCGGGCGTCAGTTCCTATCCCGTCCCGTTCTTTTATCCGGAAATGCTCGAGCTCATCGCCGCGCTCATCGCGAGCCGTTACGACGTGTGGATCGTCTCGGCCAGCAACGTGTGGACCATCCGCTGGATGGTGCTGCGTGCGCTCAACCCGGAGCTTGCCGCCCGTGGCTGCGAAACGGGCATAGCACCTGACCATGTGATCGGCGTGTCCACGCTGCTTGCCGACAGGGAGGGAAGGCTTTACAAGGACCATCTCCTCGTGCGTACCGAGCCACGCTACGCCGGTATGAACGCGGAATACCTGGCCGGTCTCAGGCTTACCACCCGGCTCAACTTCCCCGCACCGACATATTCCGGGAAGGTCGCGTGCATTCTCGACCTGATCGGAAAACAGCCGTATCTTGCCGCGGGGGACAGCCCCGGCGATCTGCCGATGCTCGCGTGGAGCGAGAACCGTCTCTGGATCGCGCGGCTCGAAAAGCCGGCCTACCAGCGCGAGATGGCCGCGCTGACCGAAAAGGCCCCCCGCGGGACGTGGCTCGCGCAGCCGGTGTTATGCAGCGATGCGACGGGATTCGCGCACGACATCGCACGGACCGGCGGGGCCGGCCCCGTAAAGGACGTCATTGCGTCGTCGATCGCGGCAATTCGCACATTCCTTTAGGCGCCGGATGAACCTATCTTTCCACCTGGCGCGCTGCTACAGCTCTTTTTTCAACAGAGAAATCATGTTCGCGACGCTGTTCTTCGTCGCCGAATCGAAGGTCTTTATCGTCGAATCGTTGATGTCCGCCGTCCAGCCCTTCAGCGGCATGGTATCGTCGGCCATCACGGAGTATTCGCGTTCCCTTTCATCGGCCCGATCGGTGGCCACGACCAGCTCCCCTTTGCGGTCGACGATCTGGACTCCGGTGAACGTGCGGGCCTTGGCCGAAATCCCCGACTTGCCGAACCAGCTCTTGGAGTAGGCGAAATCGAAGCTGAGTATCATGACCGCATCGTACCCTGACTTTTCACAGCACTCTTT
>JBFZEY010000008.1:0-6273 GCA_041306625.1 Spirochaetota bacterium
CCCTCCCGTTACTGGACGCTGGGACGAGTCGACCACTGGGATCAAATAAGCGCGGATGCGCTGCATGCCCGATGCGACGTGAAGCCGCGGGCGTGCGCGAAGTGTTATATGGCGTGCGGCAGGCTGAGCACGGTTAAAGAGGGACGGCATGCGGGTCTGCGCATCGAGGGCCCGGAGTATGAAACCATCTTCGCATTCGGCGGTCTCTGCATGGTCACCAGTATAGAGGAGATTGCCTACCTCAACGACCTGTGCGATCGCCTGGGAATCGACACCATGAGCTGCGGCAATCTCTGCGGATTCACCATCGAGGCGGTCCGCGCGGGCAAAGTGGATTTCGGGATCGATTACGGCGACGTCGATGGCATCGCCCGTCTCATACGCATGATCGCGGCGCGCGAAGGCATCGGTGACGTGCTGGCCGAGGGGATCATGCACGCCGCGAGAGAATGGGGTATGGAAGACCGCGCGGTTCACGTCAAGGGGCTCGAGCCGGCCGGTTACGAGCCGCGCGTCCTGAAGGGGATGGGCCTCGGGTATGCGGTGTCAGACAGGGGGGCCTGTCATCTGCGCGCGACCTTCTACAAGCCCGAGATGTCGGGCGTCATCCCGCCGGAACAGGTGGAACACAAGGCCGAACTCTTCGTGGATTACGAGGACCGGCTCACGCTGATGGACACCTTTATATTCTGCCGGTTTTATCGCGATTTTTACCAGTGGGACGAGCTTGCCGAAATAAGCGCGCTCCTGACCGGTGAAGCGGAGGATACGGATTCGCTCCGCAGCCGCGCTGCCGCCGTCTCCGACCTGGTGCGTCGCTTCAATATACGCGAGGGACTGCGCGCGGAGGATGATACGCTTCCCCGGTGGATACTCAAGAATCCCCTTCCCGGGGGGGAGCGCATCACAGGGGAGGAACTGCTCTTCATGAGGGCCGAGTATTACCGCCTCAGGAACTGGGATGCCGAGGGGCGGCCGCAAAGCCCTCCGGAGCCCGCATGACCGCGCCCGACTTCAATTCAGCGTCGCTCCCCCGCGTGATGCGCCCGGTGCGCGACATGGGAAAACGCGGCGTACGGGCGGGAGGGGCGTGGTGAAAAAGAAGACGAAGAACCTCCTGCGCATAAGCGAGCTCGCGGAACGCTCGGGCGTCTCGGTCTCCACCATAAAGCACTATGTCAACGAGGGACTTATCCCCCACGCGCTCAAGACCGGCAGGAACATGGCCTACTACGATGTCTCCTGCGTGGAGCGGATCAGGCAGATTAAAAAGATACAGAAGGAGCGCTTTCTGCCGCTCGATGTAATCAAGCGGATTATTTCCTCCGGGGACTCATTCGGCGAGGAACTTGAAATCGGCAAGGCCATCCTCAAGACACACCGCAGAGCGGCGGGGGAACGGCCGGTAGGCGAGGCCCAGATAGAACAGCGCACGGGCTATCCGCTGGAGAAGATCGCCCTGCTGGAACGGGAGGGGCTTGTAATTCCGGAAATAAAAGACGGCATGAAACTCTATGATCCGCTGGATGTGATGATTATCGAGGTCATGAAGCGCCGCGAGGATTCCGGGGTCCCGATGGATTATTCGGTCGCCACCATCAACCTCTACCGCGACGCACTGCGCACCGCCGTGGCAGGGGACATCCGGCTCTTTGCGAGGAACCTGCTGGGCGACATACCCACCCAGACCGCCATTCGTTTCATGACCGAGTCCGACGACCTGCTCGACAGCTTCATGGTGCTGTACCGCCAGAAGTTGCTCAGGACCCAGAGCGCCGAGGCGATACGCGGGCTTAACGAAATCCCCGACAAGCTGGCCCGTATCTCCTTCCTGCCCATCGAGGGGCGTGAGCTGAAAAAACCCGTGCCGGAGATGCCGATGATGGAAATCGTGCATGCCTTCTGTACCGGCGATTATGATTCCGTGATCGACCTGGCGGAGAAGGTTGAACTCCCCCGCGAGGTCGGCCCGGCCGCGGTTGGCATACTCGCCCGTCTCCTCAAAGGTGAAACCGCGGCCGCCTTCGCGCTTCTCGAGCGGAACATTCCCGGGCCCTCGCACCGCGTGTTCGACAACGCGGTGGCCGCTCTCGCCTGCATCTTCGCCATCGGCGAGGCGTCGGGTTTCTCCCGGCCCATATATCTTTCCAAAAGGGCCTTCGCCTACCTGGGCCGTGTCGAGATCGCGCGCGAGCGGAACCGGACGATCCGCCTGCTCGCGGACTACGTCTGCGGCGCGGTCTATACCATCCTTCCCGATGTGTTCGCCGTCTTCGACAGGGGCATGAAAATACTGGTGGCGCTCGATGAACAGCTCTCGAGAGGAAGGATACGGATAACCTATCTGCCGGACTGGCTCGTGCGGACGCTGGAATACGAGATATTCCCGGCCATGGAGGTCCGGGTAAACCGGTTTCTCGCCGAGGCGCTCCTGCAGCGCGGAGACACCGCCGGCGCCGGGGCGCGGTTGAAAAAAATCGCGGCGATCGCGCATCCGGACGATGAGCACGCAGCATGGGCGAGGATGAGGCTGCTCGAAATAGGGGAAATGCCCGGGCATACGTGAGGCGGGGCCTGCCGCGCGGCGATCCGCCAGGAATGCACCGCACAGGGGGTCCCGTTCTTTCGCGAGGGAAGAATGGCCGTGGTTATTTCTTTAATAATGGATGGAAGATGGGCGTGACAAAGGCGGGCACGATGGCCCGCCTTTGTCACGTGAGTGAATGAGTCAGGCCTTATTTAGCCAGGTCGGCGATGCCAAGCTCCCTGAGTTTCTCTTTCGTCGGTCCGCCGCTGGCGACATCCCAGCCGGCGAGTTCGCAGAATTCCGCCGTGAGCTTCTCCATGTCGAGCGTCACGCCCTTTATCGGGCCCTTCTTGACAGGCTCGGCGCCGGCCGCGCGCGGATGGAGCTTCGAATCCTCCGGGGTGACCCCCTCGCGAAGGTTGAACGCCTTTCGGAGGTTGAAGATCCGCTCGCCCGCCTTGATGTAATCGTCGGCGGAGAGGTTCCATCCGGTGACCGCGTTCAGGTAATCAACCACGGGAAGCGGTCCGGTGAGCACGCCGAACTGGCAGAGGCCCGCGCCGTTGAAGAGGTTGGTGTACCAGGCCGTTCCTAGGCACAGGGCCAGGTTTTTCATCTCCTTCCCCCTGGCGCGGCCGATCATCTTCTTGACGGACGGGAAGCGACTCTTCGTTTTATACAGCGGCCCGTAGAGATACGAGGAGACGGTATGGCGTCCAGGGGTTGGTTCCATCTGGTAGATGATGCCGAAGCCCGGATCGAGCCGCGAGTCGTGCATCGGAAGCTCCTGCCCGCCGGTGTGAATGGCGAACTTTTCCGAACCCTTGCCGATCTTTTTCGCCGCCACCTTTACACCGTCGGCGAGGATGTTCCCTATCTTTTCGCGTTTTATTATCATCTCCGTAAGCTTCAGAATCTCGGCCGATTTTCCCCAGCCGAGTTTCAGCCCGCCGGTCTGCTTTTCGTCGATGATTCCCTTCTCGAAGCACTCTATGGCGAAGGCCACCGCGCCGCCGGCGGAGATGGTATCAATCCCCTCCCGGTTGCAGAGCTCGTTGATCTCGAAGAGCGTGTCAAGGTCATCATGAAGAAGGAGCCCCCCGAACGAGCACAGCGTCTCGTATTCGGGCTTGTGTCCCTCGGTGCCGCCGTAGCGTCCCTTCTTGATGTCGATCACGCCGCCGCACGCCAGCGGGCAGGCCTGGCAGCCGTACTTTTTCTTCTGGTGGGCAATGATGCTCTCGTCGGAGAGCTTGTAGGCGCCGGGATAATCGACGTATCCAACGCCCGTCCAGTTCTTGATGGGGGAGTCGCCCGTAAGCGCGGAATATACAGTCAGGCCGCTTGTTCCGTATTTCTTGTACAGCTCGCGGACCGTGGACGGCTGGCTGGGTACCGCTATGCCGGTACGAGCGATCACCTGGCTGACGTAGTTGATGACGGCCACGGTGACGGTATCCATCGGATTGACAAACTTATATGCCTTGAGAAACTTTTTACTGATCGCCTTCATCTTTTCCGGGTCCGCCACCGGGATCTTTGCCGAGCCTTTCAGCACGAGCGCCTTTAAATTTTTGCTTCCCATCACCGCGCCGAGGCCGGACCGCGCCGCGATGCGCCCGCCGTCGGTCACCACTCCCGATATGAGAGAAAGCTTCTCGCCCGCCTTGCCGATGCAGGCCACCTGGACCTTCTTTTCCTTCAGCTCGGCGCGAATTAGCTCCTCGGTCTCGACCGTATCTTTGCCCCAGATCTTTTTGGCGTCCTTTATCTGTATCTTGCCGTCGTTGATGTAGACGTACACCGGCTTTTTGGCCTTGCCGGTGAAGAAGACCGCGTCATACCCGGCACGCTTGATTTCGATGGAGAAAAATCCCCCCGAATTGGCGTCGCCCCATCCGCCCGTTAGCGGAGACTTACCCACAACCATGAAGCGCCCGGAAAAATATGCCCCTGTTCCCGTAAGGATACCCGAGCAGAATCCGATATGAGCGTCGGGTGAAAGCGGATTAATCTTCGCCTTCTGCCGCTCGGTGATTACGGCGGCTCCAATGCCGTAACCGGTGAGGTATTTTTTATAAAACTCGTCCCCGGGGCTTACCACCTCGCTTTTCCCGGTCGAGAGATTGATGATGACATACTTCCCCATGTAACCGCTCATTACACGTACCTCCGTTTATTATACCGACTCGCATGCCCCGGATGATGCGGCATTCAGAAGAACGACGGCTCACCCCACCGGATATTTTGATTTTCGCCGGCGATGCAGCCCATCATCCAAGGCCTGAATACCATTATAATGAACGCCGTTCATAAAATAGCAACTCTATTCCGTTGTTGTACTATTTTTTTGAGCGGTCGCTCATATCGCAGCGGGGAGCTTCTCCTGACTAAAGACGGCAAATGCGGGCCGTTCAATCACGAAAAAATGACTTGCAATAAAAACCATGGACGTGTCAGTATTGAAAAACTGAGTGGTCGCTCACTCAATTTATTGAAAGGAGGGAGCTATGCCGTTAACGCAGGAAGACATCAAACGGCTTCAGGAGAAGGCGAAGGATATCCGCAAAACCATCGTCGATATCACCTTTACCGCCGGCGGCGGCCATATCGGCGGATCGCTTTCGCAGACCGACATACTGGTGGCGTTATACTATAAATATCTCAATATCGATCCCAAAAAGCCCCGCTGGGAAGACCGCGATCGGATGATCCTCTCAAAGGGCCATGGAGGACTGGGATGGGCCGCCATCCTGGGGGAGAAGGGGTATTTCGACAAAACCCTGCTCAAGAATTTTAACAAGACGGGCTCACCCTTCGGCATGCACCTGGACATGCTCAAGGTGCCCGGGTGCGACGCGTCCACCGGCTCGCTGGGGCACGGGCTCGGCATCGCCGTGGGGCTAGCGCTGGGGGCAAAGATGGCCGGGAAGAAGTACCGCACCTACTGCGTGATGGGCGACGGCGAACTCTGCGAGGGATCGGTATGGGAGGCCGCCATCATCGGAGCGTTCCACAAACTCGACAACCTTACCGCCTTTGTCGACCGCAACAATCTCATGATCGACGGGCCAACCGAGGAGATCACCCAGCTCGACAACCTCAACGACAAGTTCGCCTCTTTCGGATGGGAGGTCCTGCGCATCGACGGCCACGATTTCAACGCAATCGGGGGCGCCATCGAAAAGGCGCAGACGATAAAGGCGAAGCCCACGATGATAATCTGCGATACCGTCAAGGGCAAGTGCGTCGATTACATGGAAAACGACTACAAGTGGCACTACGGCGGTCTCGATTCGGACATGCGCGACAAGGCGCTCGCGTGCATCGACAATTACTACGCGAAGGCATAGGAGGAAACCAATGGCTGAAGGCATGACATGGTCCATTGAAGAGGCCGACAAACTCACCCAGGCCGAGGTGTACGGCCGGGTGCTCACCCAGCTCGGCGAAAAGGACCCGAAGATAATCGCGATGACCGCCGACCTCGCGAAATCCACAAAAATAGGCAATTTCGGGCAGAAGTTCCCCGAGCGGTTCATCAACATGGGTATCGCCGAAAACTCGCTCTTCGGCGTGGCGGCGGGACTGGCGCTCGCCGGGTACAAGCCCGTGGTCTCCACCTTCGCGGTATTCGCGGCGCTTCGCAGCGCCGAGTTCGTGCGCACCGACATCTGCTACCAGAACCTCGACGTCAAGATAATCGCCACGCACGCCGGCATCTCGTTCGGGCAGGCGGGCTCCAC
>JBFZEY010000009.1:0-3873 GCA_041306625.1 Spirochaetota bacterium
TGCCGAGCCTGCGCCCGATGATGGTGAACTCGTCCTCGTTGACCAGGTAATAGTCGTTGGTGAGGGAGCGCAGCGGGACCATTCCTTCGATCGGCCGCTCCAGAAGTGTTACGAAAAAGCCGTAGCGTGAAATTCCGCTTATTACCGCTTCGAAGACCTCACCCACGCGGTCGTACATGAGCCGGCAGGACTTGAGCTTGTAGAGGTCGCGCTCGGCGCTTTGCGCGACGCGTTCCATCTCCGAACTCTTCTCCCCTATGGGTCGAAGCGCCTCTACTGCATACGGCGGCGATTCGCGCTGGATAAGCGCTTTCAAACAACGGTGGACTATCAGGTCGGGATAACGCCTGATCGGCGACGTAAAGTGGGTGTAGTCCCGAAACCCCAGCCCGAAATGCCCAAGCGGCTCGACGCCGTAATATGCCTGCATGAGCGATTTGAGTATGATGTAATTGACCACCTCTTCGTCGTCCCGGCCGTGTACGCGATCGATCACCTCCTGGAGGGATACGCCGACATTATCACGGTTTTTGAACGGGATGGCAAGGGTCTGAAGGAATTTTTCGAGCGCCGCGAGCTTCTCATGAGAGATGTTTTCATGGATTCGGTAAAGGGCCGGCACGCTGTTTTCGCGAAGGACCTTCGACACGGCCTCGTTGGCGCTCAGCATGAATTCTTCGATTATTATATGGCTTTTAAGGCGCTGTGTTGCAATCAGGTCGACCAGGGTGTTTCCCTCGTAAATGAATTCCGAGTCGGTCAGGTTGAGGTCCAGTCGCCCCTGCAGCATGCGCCTCTCCTTGAGCACTACGGCGAAATCGTACATGGAGAGAAGGAGGCGGTCGAGCTTCTTCCTGCGTCCGCTCGTGGCAAGCTCGTGGGCCGATGTGTAGGTGAGCCGTTTGTCCACTTTTATAATTCCCCGGTGAAAACTCTGCGAGCTAAGCCTGCCGGTCTTGTCGAACCCGAGCTCAGCGGAGAGCGACAACCGCTCGACGCCTTCCTTGAGCGAACATAATTCGTTGGAGAGGATCTCGGGCAGCATCGGGACGACGTGGTTTCCCAGATAGAAACTTGTGCCCCGGCGCGCGGCTTCAAGGTCGAGCGGGGTTCCCTTGGGCACGAAGGCCGAGACGTCGGCGATATGGATGTACAGCCTGCATCCGCTCCTGGTGGTTTCGAGCGATATGGCATCGTCGAAGTCCTTTGAGTTTTCACCGTCGATGGTGACGGTAAAGAGCCTGCGATAATCCTTTCGACCCTTTTTCTCGCGGGCAAGGAATGCCTTGTCGAAGGCGTCAAGCTCTTCGTAATGCGGGTGCGGATCGGGGACGGAATGTTTGATCATTATACGGCGAAGATCGTATTCCTGTGCGTCTGACGAAAATGACTGTTCCACCACACACTCGGTCATGCCCGAAACCGTCTTTCCCGTAAGATGGATGATGCAGAGCTCGCCCTTGCGGGGCTCATTGGAGGATCGGGCGCCGCGTACCTGTACCCCCCCGGGAAGATCGACCAGGCGGAATACGATGTAGTCTTTCAGCCTGGTTTCGACACGGGCGATATAGCGCTCTTTTCTGCGTCTGCTGACGGCCGTTATACGCGCATAGCACGTACCACCGCGACAGTCGTCAAGTTCGGCTCTGACCCTGTCTCCGGAGTGGGCATTGCCGGTGTTGTCCTTCTTCACCGACAGCACGTCCCCGCTGTCGGTCTTCAATGTGCCGACGCCCCGTCCGTCGACGGTAATGACGCCCTCGGGCGAGAAGGATTCGGCGCGCGTATAGGACTTGCCGCGCTTTACGAGGAATCCGGCGCCGGTCAGTTCGCGGAGGGTCTCTTCGATACGAGGCTGCTCCCTGTCGCTTTTTTTCGCGGGTCGGCGGGTTTTTTTGTGTTCACGCCCGGCTTTCCCGGCGCCGATTCGCGAAAGCAAATCCGCATGGGTAAACGGGCCTTTGAAGGCACGTATGGCTTCAATAATTCTTTTTGATGATATCGGCATGTCGCTGGTGTGCGGACCCGTTAGAAGGCTTAGTCCGCGGCCTTTCCGGGATCGACGGGCCCGCCCGTGGAGCGCGCCTGTTTTATCTCTTCTATCTCTCGTCGTCTGGCGGCGATGGTTTCCCTGTTCGCTAGTATGTTTTGATGCCTGGTCTTGATTGTTTCATCGTCAAGTCTCAGCTCCGCGGCTCCCTCTGCGATCTTTCCGGAAACATATTCACCGATCTCTATGTGGTTCTTCTCTATCATATATTCAAGGCGCTTAATTTCCAGATTGAGCTTCGCCAGCCGCGTATACTCCTCGGTCTTATCAATCAGCATTTCACTGTATTTAAGGAACGACCTGCGCGCATCTTTAAGAAAACCCATGCTCTTCCCCCGTTTTTCTCTCGAAAGAACGATACTACGCGGAAGCGGCATTTGTCAACGATAAATGGGCGGCCCTTCAGCAGAGCTCTTCCCAGTTCGTTTTTCCTGCGATCTCGTCGATGGAGATTACGGGTGAAAGACGCGAGGCGATACGTTCCGGAAGCCTCGAATTGATCGCTATCAGGGTTTTCAGTGTCGGATGAATGAAGCGAAGATGGCAGGAGTGGAGGCCGATGGCGTCGGGGTTATCGTGCTCGGGTGAACCGTAACGGATGTCACCAAAAATTGGACAGCCGATGCCGGCAAGCTGTGCGCGTATCTGGTGCTTGCGGCCGGTGAGAAGGCGGATGAGAAGCAGCGCGTAACGGTCGTCGTGTCCGATTACTATGTATTGCAGCGAGGCCTCTTTTGTTTTGGCCCCCGCCTGAGGGGCGATTCTTGTCGTGTCACGCTTTCTCTCGAGATGATTCGAAAGCGTTCTCCAGTCCGGCGGTCCTGTACTTTGCTCTCCAGCTCCGGCGGGATTGTGCACGAGTGCGGCATACAGCTTCAGCACCCTGCGGTACTTGAATTCATCGAAAAGGCGGCCGGCGGCCTTCGAGGTCCGCGCGAAAAGCACGGGGCCCGAAACGGTGCGGTCCAGCCGGTGAACGGCACCGAGAAAGACCTCTCCGGGCTTGTTGTATTTTTCGCGGATATATTCCTTCACCATGTCGATGAGTGAAAGCCTGCCGGTGCTGTCGCGCTGGGTGATGATACCGGCGGGTTTCTCGACGGCGATCAGGTGGTTGTCTTCGTACAATATCTCAAGTTTCATGCCATGGATCCTGATACGGGCGTATGACGGACCGCGCAAACGGCAATGGTAATGACGTTACCGTTAATAGCGATGAGCCCGTTGATTCGGGCCATAATGGCCGGTGTCCGCCTAGAATAAAAGCAGAATATGGGCAAGTGTCCGGGTAGCTTGATGTAATGATCTGACCGCTCATACACTACGTGCGACGGATTATACGGCGACTTGACTTTCCCCGCAGCAGGCGCAGGGATTAAAATGGCGTTGAATCCCATTATATAAATTATAATAATCAAATATATGTTGACATAAATATATACTCCGGTTTTTCATAATTGTACCATGCCTTCCCGTTTTATTAACGCTTCCTTAGAGTGAATAGCATCGGTTATACCGGTGGAACAAATAGCTTCAGGATAGACATGACAGGGGCTCTTTTAAAACAGCGTGATTTCGGTGGACAAAAGTTTGCGGACCTTGATAATAGGTGTATACTTTTTTACGGAGGTGCTCATGACACCGCTCGCACTTACGGCAATTACCAACTTTCTGTGGGCAAGCGAAGCGTTTTTTCTGGCCGGCGTACTCTTCGGTCAAATGGACAGCTTCATGGGGCCGTACGGCATATGGGCGGTCTCTATCGCTCTAATGGGCATGGGGGCGCTTCTTGGTGGTATCGACCACGGCTTCTTCGAGCCGAT
>JBFZEY010000010.1:0-4180 GCA_041306625.1 Spirochaetota bacterium
GTCGGCGTAATCGGTTATCTTGAAGAACCACTGTTCGAGCTCCTTCTGCGTGACGCTCGAGTCACATCGCCAGCAGAGGCCGTCCTCCACCTGCTCGTTCGCCAGCACCGTGTTGCACGAGGGGCACCAGTTTACCGAAGCCTTCTTCTTGTAGGCGAGCCCCTTCTCGTACATTTTGCAGAATACCCACTGGTTCCAGCGGTAGTAATCGGGATCGCAGGTGGCGACCTCGCGCGTCCAGTCGTAGGAGACCCCGAGCTTGCGGAACTGCTCCTTCATGTAGCCTATGTTGTCCTGCGTCCAGCGGTACGGCGGTATTCCGCCCTTTATCGCCGCGTTCTCAGCCGGCAGGCCGAAGGCGTCCCAGCCGATGGGGTGCAGAACATTGAACCCCCTCATGCGCTTGAATCGCGCCATCAGGTCGCCGATGGAATAATTGCGCACGTGGCCCATGTGCAGTCGGCCCGAGGGATAGGGAAACATCTCTAGAAGGTAGTACTTCTTCCGCTGCGGGTCGCGCCTGGATTCGAAGACTCCGGCGTCTTCCCAGCGCTTCTGCCATCTGGACTCAATCTCTTTAAACGTATAATCGCGCTCCGCCATGGAACACCTCGCGCTCGTTGGTATCGACGCTTTCATTCTTTTTAAAAGCGCTAAAAGTCAAGTACATTGCTGAAAAACGGGGAGCTCCGCACTCCGCTACGACCCGCGGGGCTTCGAATCGGTCAGGAACTGGTCCGTGGTCCACGTGTCGAGGAGCCGGTTATAGGCCTGGATTATATCGCGATGCGTCAACACGCCCGTAACCGACCGGTTCTTCTCGGACTTAACGACGGGGATTGTCTCGAGGTCGTATTCCTCGATCTTCTGCATGGCCAGCGATACCGGATCATCCTCGGTGACCACCGGTACCTCGGCGGTGACGTCGTCCGCGATAAGGAGCTCTGTCAGCTCGTGCGACACGATCGCCTGGCGCACCTGCCGCAGGGAGATTACGCCAAGCAGCTCCTTTTTATCATTCAATACGAACACATCGCCGTACGTGGAGTGCATGAGGATATCGGTAAGTTTACGAAACGGAGTGCGGTGGCTCACCACGTCAAAGTCCGTCTTCCTGAGCTCGCGCACCTTGATCTTGCCGAGCAGGTCCATCTCTCCGCGCTTCGAAACGTCAATCCCTTCCTTCATCAACTCGAGTGTATACGTCCCCCCCTTGTTGATATAGATCACCACCAGATACGCGATGATCGAAACGAACATGAGCGGCAGGATGAAGTGATAGTCGCCCGTCACCTCGAACACCAGGAGTATCGAGGTAAGAGGAATCGCATTGATGCCGGCAAGCACCCCTCCCATTCCCACGAGGGCGAATACGATCGGATCGAGGGAGGTTGCGAACAATGCGTTTACCAGCACGGCGAAGGAATGCCCCAGGAGAACGCCGATCATGAGCGAGGGCGCGAAGGTCCCGCCGTAAGAGCCCGCCTCAAGGAAAAGAGCCATGAAGAACAACTTGAGCACCAGGAGCGCGAGCACGAAAGCAAGGGAATAGTGATGGTTGAGCACCTCGTTGATCGTATTGTAGCCGATTCCATAAAGCTGGTGAAAGAAAAGGAGCACGATCCCGAACAGCGCCGCGACCGGTACCAGCTTCATGAATTCGTTGGTGATGCCGAGCTTTTTTACAAGGAGAAACGAGGAACCTTTGCGAAGCTGAAAAAAAAGAATCGAAACCGCACCACACAGAATTGCGAGCAGAAGGAAGTAGGGAAAATCGCCGACATCCCCCGAAGAGTAGTGCGGGATTCTGAATATGTGCTTGTTGCCGAGAATCGCGCGCGAAAAAACGTCCGCGACCACGGAGGAGATTACCAGTGCGCTCATGGCCTGGTTTTTAAGATCGTTCAGGAGGATGACCTCGATTCCGAAAAAGACCCCGGCGATGGGGGCGTTGAAGACCGCCGCGATCGCCGCGCCGGCACCCGCCACGGCATACATACGCATCTCGCGCTGGTTGAGGCGAAAAATCTGCGCCATGAGCGAGCCGAGACCGCTTCCCATCTTTGCGGCGGGGCCCTCTGGCCCCAGCGGCGCGCCCGATCCTATCGAGATGATCGGAGCGAAAAAGTGGAACAGCGTTACCTTGAAAGGGATGAAGCCGTTGCGGAAGAGCACGGACTTGATCACGCTCGTAACGTCCCGTTCGCGCGCGATCGCCGGAAGATATCTCGTCATCGCCGCAACTATGATCGCGCCCGCGACGGGGAAAATGAAGATCAGATTGAAATCGACTCCCAGGTAGGTGCGAAGATTAAAATACTCGAAGAAATGGCGGGTCCCCTCGAGAAGGGAATGAAATACCATTGCCCCCGCACCGGCGAAAACGCCGAGCAGAACCGAGAAAATGATATGCGAGATGTACTTCGAGATATCGGTGCTCGCATACCGAGTAAGAAGCCCGCGTTGCGCCTCGGCCAGTTTCCGCCAGTTGAAAAAACGGCCCTGCTGCATTATTCTATTGAAAGGATATCGATGATTTTTGCGGGCTTCGCGGCGTGTATGATTTCAGAGCGCCGCTTCTCATCTTTAAGAATGGACATTATTTTCGACAGCAGCGTAAGATAATCCTTGTGCTGGCGGTCTCCCGCCGCGACCAGTATGATCAGATGGACAGGCTTGCCGTCTATCGAATCGAAATTGATTCCCGCCTTCGAAATGCCGATCGCGAAGGCGATATCCTTGACGGATTTGATCTTCGCGTGCGGGATCGCCAGCCCGAAGCCGATCCCCGTGCTCATGATCTTCTCGCGCTCGACAAGCGCATTGACCAGTTCGTCAATATCCGCGCACACCTGGGCCCCGTCGAAAAGCCGGGCGAGCTCTTCGATCGCCTTGAACTTGTTTTTCGATTTGAGTTTCCTTATAAAATTCTCGTTTGTGTATTCACTGACCTTTTTCATCAAATCCGCCGCACACCGAGTATGAATTCGCTTGATATCCCTGATATTCTTATCATTACTTTTTACAATTTTCATGAGGAAAAAACCACGCGCCCCGGGCGTTTTAGGCGTACACTCCCGAACTGCGCTCAATCCCCGGGCTGCTGTGCGGTGGCGAAAATCCAGCTGAAGTATTTTTTAACGTCCGCCAGCGCCATCCCGTAACCGAGATAGAACCCGTCGACCCATATCTCGAAGTGCAGATGCGCGCCGTATTTCTTTCCTTCGGCCTCTCCCAGGAGGCCCGAATTTCCGACACGGCCTATGCGCTGGCCTTTGGACACCTTTCCGCCGGCGACGACCGTACGATCGATTTCCGACAGATGGTTGTACGTTGTTACGACGCCGTTGCCGTGGTCAATCCACACCTGCCTGCCGCCGAACGAGCGCAGTACGAAGGTGCGCGGGTTGCTCTTCGTATAGTCCGACTGCTGCTTCCACTGTCCCGGCGTCAGCGCCTCGTACTTCCAGTCAGCCCGGATCACCGTCCCGCGATCCGCCGCGTATACGGGTGTGGTGAAATCGACCGGTATCGCCTCGTAACTGCCGTCGGCGAATGTGCTGTAGATATCGAGCCCGGCATGGGTCCCGCCGCGGTATGCCCGTGGAGCGTTCGGAAATCCCGCGTCATTCGGCGGAAGCAGGGCGTTACGCACCGGCATGCACAACCCCTTGAGACGGCCGTCGAAATACCTCAGGCTGTTTGCGCCGACAAAACACTCGACCTCGGCGATCGCCGCCTGCCCGTCAACCATGCCTTCCTCCGGAATGAACACCCGGAACGTGCTCGCGTCCACCCCGCCCAGGTCGACTTCCATACGGTCGCCTGTTCCGGACGCACCGGCAAGCCGCGCCAATAATCCCCTGCGCGCATGCCCGTTGAAATCCACCCTTTTAAAATCGAACCATTGGCCGTTGTGCAGAAACTGAACGATACAGTAACGGAGCATGCGGTAATTGTCCCTGTACCCGGGGACGATGACGATTTTCGTCAGCAGGCGTTTTGCCCCGAAATCGACGCTGAGCCACTGCGGCGACTCCGAGCGCGCGGATCTCCACGAGCTCTCCATGTCACTGTCGAGCGCCATGATACCGGTGTGGTTCGGGCCGTGGCTCGAGCTTACCTCCCAGCGCACCTTCTGCGCGGTGTTGGCGCCGATGATGAAATAGTCGCCCCCGCG
>JBFZEY010000011.1:0-3135 GCA_041306625.1 Spirochaetota bacterium
CGGCGAGACTGCAGGTTTTTCAGTGGCCTCGCTCTTCGGCTGCGGAAGGCACATCCGCGGGCTAGCTGAATGGCGGGAGGCCGGTACCATCAGCAACCCCCTCCGGGGGTGGCGCGTAGCGCCGGGGGGTGTGAGCGCACCCGCCCGCGTGGTGCGAGGCGGGCCCTGCGGCCTCACCATCCTCGTTTAACCAATCCTTCGAGCGGCACTTTGACTGGCCCGGGACGAGTATGGGCGGTTAGAGCCAGGCCTTAAAAAGGTACGCCGTTGTGATGCCGAGGTAGTTGCCGATCGCGTACCCGATTATGCCGGCCGCCAGGCCTCCCACGACCACCTCCCTGTTCTTCAGCGCGCTGGCGACCACCGGCACGAAAACGGGGGAGAATATGCCGGCGGTCGCCGTTATTATCTGGGTGTCCCTGTCGATGCCGAACGGTTTGCAGGCGATCACATGCAGCAGCGTGCTTCCGAAAATGACCATGACGGTGTAGACCAGCAGATCCCCGGAGGTCTTAAGGAGCTCGGAGAAATCAACCGTCGTGGCGATTGTTATACAGAAGATCAGGATGATATACTGGCCAAGCGGGTACGACATTTCAATGCGCCGCACGCGGGGCAGGAACGAGCAGCATATCCCGAGCGTACTCACGGCGAGCATCAGAACGGTCATGTTGTACTCTTCGGGCGAGGCGTAATAAAGGCCGGTCCCGACCGCGAATATAGCGACCGAGATGCCGAGCGCGGCGAGCATCGGCATGAATTTTTCCCTGCCGAACATCCCCGCGTAGCTGTCGAATCCCGCGTTTTCGCTCGCGCAGGCCGCCGCGGCCTCGACGGAGACGGCCGAGGTTTTTTCGGCCGGGGAATCGTAGGGCTTCAGCAGCAGGCCTATCACCCGCTGCCCCAGAAACATCATGAAGAGCAGCCAGAAAATCTCGATGAACCACGACGCCGCCGTCGCGACAACGATCGTTTCGGGATTCGCCTTGAGGGCGAGGGCCACGCTCATGAAATTCATCGTCGCACCGGTGAACCCGGCGACGTACATGCCGGCTATCGTATGGGCTTCGTTGATCGATCCGGCGTATATTGCATATCCCGCGGCCGCCACCACGATTATGGACACGGCGAAGATAAAAAATGAAAGAAGGCTTTTACCGGCCATGCCGGCCCATTTGCGTATATCGGTGGGGAAAATCATGAGGGGGATGGCCAGGGGCACCGATACCGACATGATGATCTTCTGGACGCCTCCGAGACCGGCCGGTACGGCCCCGATGTTCGCCAGCACCATTCCGGCGACGAAGCAGATGAGGGCCGCGCCGAGCTTTTCGAGCGCGGGGAATCTATGACAGAGGTAAAGAACCAGCGCCGGGAAGGCGATATAAAAGACCGTTGCAAGCATCGGTATCATCAAACGATTCCTCCATGTGTAGTGTGGGGCTCACGCTTCCGCGCCGAAACACATCCGAACGCTCATGCCCTGGGCCATACCTCATCGAAAACCCTCAGAAAGTTGAGGCCGAGGAACTTGCGGATATCCTCACCGCCGTAACCCCGGTCCATGAGGCCCTGGGTGAAGCGCGCCAGGAAGGCCACCGACGGGAAGCCCGCCAGGTTCACCGCTTCGAAGTTGCCGGAGAAGGTGCCGTAATAGTCCCCCACCGCGAAGGGGAGTGTTTCCAGCTCGCGCATGATAAGCTCGCGGGGATACGCACCCGGAGTGGCCTCCTTGTCGGTGCCGAGGCCTACATGGTCGATACCCGTCTTGTCCACGACGTAGTCGACGGCGTTTAGGAAATTGTCTATGGACGGCACCACCTTTTCCCCGTTCCAGTTCATCGGGGGAAACGGCGTCAGCCCGATGACGCCGCCCCGGGCGGCGACGGCCTTTATCTGTTCGTCGGTGATGTTGCGCTTCTGGTTGCTGAGTGCGCGCGGATTCGAGTGCGAGAAGATGCAGGGCTTCGAGCTCAGCTCAATCGCCTCCAGGCTTGATCGGATGCCGGTATGCGAGCAGTCGATGACGATTCCGGCGCGATTCATGACCTCCACGAGCCTGCGGCCCTCGCGGCTGAGCCCCCCGTCCGGGTCTTCGACGCAGCCGTCCGCGGCGAAGTTGCGGTAGTTGTAGGCCAGTATCGCCACGCGGGCCCCAAGGCGGCGGAAGACCTCCGCCATGCTTTCGAGAAAATAATGGCAGAACGGGCGCGAGTTCTGGAAACCCACGATTATTCCCACCCTGCCCTCGCGCTTGGCGGCGCGTATGTCGTCCGCGGTCTCTATGAGCATGAGCTTCGGATCGCGGCGGATAACCTCGTAATAGTCGGCGATGTGTTTCACCGCCTCTCCCGAATCGTCCGAGGTGTCCGGAACGGTGATGTTGAGCGCGGTGATGCCGGAGGCGGCGATGGATTCGTTATATCCCTCGAAGAAGAAGGAGCATGCGTCGATGATGATCGCCTCGTTGTGGATGCGCCGCGCCTCGTCGGATACGGTTTCGGGGTAGCCCATGCTATCGCCTCCGTCTGTGTGTTTGAGCAAGTATGAACATTGAGAGGTGGGGCTTTTGAATGAAATGTCAATTATTTATTGGTGTGCACGCGCCCCTGGGCCCGTAAATTCAAGGCACCCGCGCGGTACAACAGCGGGCTTTTGCCGGCAGTACGCTTTCGGGAAAACCATTTCCTGATTTTTCACCCCGGCAGTACCGGTTGTCGTGCATCGGGAGCATCCGACCTCGCCTCGCGCGCATCCTGCGCGCCGCTCGGTGCCTGTTCAATACCGCCGGAGTGTTTGGGGCGGTCGATCAGGTGCTACCAAGGCCTGACCCCCTCCGGGGGCGGCGCACCGCGCCGGGGAGGTGCCGCTCAAGCGTCGCGGTGAAATACAATGAACGGATTAAGGCGTCGGCATTGAGGAATCTGCTGCCGCCAGATAATCGAAGTGTATAAGGAGCTTCTATCTGTAGTACCAGGAGATCAATCGCCAGAACGGTGAGATAATGCAGATCGAATCCCGTATCGACACCCTGAAGATGCGCATGGCCTCCGGGGCCGATATCGACACAGTCATTAAAATGGAGAGCTGGCGAAGGATTTCAGTGTACCCTATATGCTGTTTTTTTATAAAAAT
>JBFZEY010000012.1:0-7164 GCA_041306625.1 Spirochaetota bacterium
TTCGGCGCGGACGATATGGGCCGCGCGCCTGCCGGTCTTTCGGGCGGCTTCCAGGTGCGACTCAACCTGGCGAAGGCCCTCCTCTCGGCGCCGGACCTGCTGCTCCTCGATGAGCCGACAAACTACCTGGACATCGCGTCCATTCGCTGGCTTTCGCGCTTCCTGAACGAGTGGATGGGGGAACTCATGCTGATCACCCACGACCGTTCGTTCATGGACGGTGTGACCACGCACACCATGGGCATACACCGCAGAAAGATACGGAAGATACAGGGGAGCACCGGCAAGCTCTACGAGCAGATCGCGAAAGAAGAGGAGATCCACGAAAAGACCCGTTTGAACGACGAGAAGAAGCGCAGGGAGACGGAGCTCTTCATCTCGCGCTTCAGGGCCAAGGCGCGCCTGGGCAACCTCGTTCAGTCCCGTGTCAAGAGCCTTGAAAAGAAGGAACGCCTCAAGAAGCTCGAGAAAATAAAGACCCTGGAGTTTGAGTTCAACTATGCCTCCTTTCCCGGCCGTCACCTGCTGGGCGCGTCGGATCTTTCGTTTTCATATTCGGCCGGTACGCCGTATCTCATTGACGATTTCAATATCACGATCGGAAAGCACGATCGTGTCTGCGTCATCGGGAAAAACGGCAAGGGCAAGACCACCCTGCTGAAATTGCTCGCCGGCGAACTGTCTCCGATCGGCGGGGATATTGCCGGTCAGCTCCATCTTAAAACCGGCTACTATGCGCAGACCAACACGATCAATCTGCGCCCCACCTTTACCGTCGAGGAGGAGATACTCTCGGGGCTCGCCTCCGCCGACCGCCAGACGGCCCGGAGCATCTGCGGGGCCATGCTCTTCCACGGGGACGAGGCGCTCAAGCCCGTGCGCATACTCTCGGGCGGCGAAAAGGCCCGGGTGCTTCTGGGGAAGATCATCGCCACACCGGCGAACCTGCTCCTGCTCGACGAGCCCACCAACCATCTCGACATGGAGTCGTGCGACGCGCTGCTGGAGGCGCTCGATGACTTCGACGGCGCGATCGTTATGGTGACGCATAACGAGATGTTCCTCCACTCGCTCGCCACGCGGATCGTGGCATTCCAGCGCGGCCGTGTCACGGTGCACGAGGGGACCTACCGGGACTTTCTGGAAAAGGTGGGATGGGAGGATGAGGACCAGCAGCTTGGCGCGCGCGCGGCGTCAAGGGCGGATGGACCGGTTACCAACAAAAAGGATCTGCGCCGCTTGCGTTCCGAAATCCAGTCGCGCCGCACGAAGGTTCTTCGGCCCCTGGAAAACAGGATGGCCGAGACGGAGAAGCGCATCGCCGAAGAAGAGGCGGCCGCATCGCGCGAGCACGACGAGCTGGTCGAGGCATCGCGCGCGGGTGATGGCGCGCGAATCGCGGCACTTTCCAAGTCGGCGCATTCCCGGGCGGAGCGTATAAATGCGCTGTACGAGGAGCTCGACACGCTCACCTGTCGTCACGAGGAGGGGTCGGCGAAATTCGACGAAGAGCTCGCCTCGGTAGCCGGGGAAATGCCCGCCTGGCAGCCTGATGGGGACGTTCCCGGCGGACCGGATGACAGGCGTACGGGCGCCGTCGGGAAACGGCGAACGGGTCCGCTGAATCCGCAGATAAAGGAATAATCCGAAAAACCACAGTCCCCGTACCTGCCCGGTTTATTTTGCCGCACCGGAGGCACCGTGGCGCCCCCCGATTCGATGAGCACGCACCGCCGCCCTCATTGCCTCGGACGCGGACGTGGTCTTCGACGCCGGAAGGTCGTGATACGGCGATACGGCCGGCGCTGGATGGCGTGCGTCCGGACCGGATAATGAAATGGGCGACCTGCCGCGTGTGCAAATTATCCGTTTGCCTTTCCCGGCACCGCGTGGTATGAAGTGCTTGATGAATGGACGCCGCCGCTACGGCCGGCTGAATCGATTGAAACGCGCGCCGCGCGGGGAGGTTCGGGATGGGAAAGCGGGAGATTATCTGGAAACCGTCCGATGAAAGGATCCGAGCGACGGAGATGTACCGCTATATGCGGTTCGTCAACGAAACCCGAAGGAGGGATTTTTCCGATTACGCGGATCTGTACCGGTGGTCCACAGACGATATCCCGGATTTCTGGCGCTCGATCTGGGATTTCATGGAAGTCATTCATTCCCGGGGATACGATGATATCCTGGTGGATGGTGACAAAATGCCCGGAGCGAGATGGTTTCCGGGAGCCACGCTCAACTTCGCCGAGAACCTGCTCCGCTATCGCGATGCGCGGACTGCGCTGGTGTTCCAGAGCGAAAACGGCTCACGCAGGCAGATGAGCTACGGGGAGCTCTTCTCTGCCGTGGAACGCTGTGCCGCGGGCATGCGCGCGATGGGAATCCGGACCGGCGACCGCGTTGCCGGATTCATGCCCAATATGCCGGAAACGGTCGTCGCCATGCTTGCGGCAGCGAGCATCGGGGCGCTGTGGTCATCGTGTTCGCCGGACTTCGGCATAAAAGGGGTGCTCGACCGCTTCGGCCAGATCAGGCCGCGGCTCATCTTCACCGCCGACGGCTACTTTTACAACGGCAAGACCGTCGATTCGCTCGACAGGATGCGGCATATACTCGAAAGCCTGCCCTCCATAGAGAAAGTCGTGGTGGTGCCGTACACGGACGAAAGGCCCGATATCTCCGTCGTACCGAACGCGGTGCACTACGCTGATTTCACGGCATCGTGGGAGCCGATCGTGTTCGAACAGCTTCCTTTCGAGCATCCGCTGTATATAATGTACAGCTCGGGCACGACGGGCCTCCCGAAGTGCATGGTGCAGGGGGCGGGCGGCATACTCCTGCATCAGATGAAGGAGCTGCGCCTGCACAGCGACCTCAAGCGCGATGATGTCATCTTCTATTTCACCACCTGCGGCTGGATGATGTGGAACTGGCTGGTGTGCTCTCTTTCGCTCGGCGCGACGATCGTGCTCTTCGACGGTTCGCCCTTTCATCCGAATCCTTCGGCCCTCTTTAAAATGGCCGGGGAGGAGAAGATCAGCATATTCGGCACCAGCGCGCGCTACATTGCGGCGATCGAGAAGGAGAACGTGCGTCCCGCGCGCGACTTCGACCTGTCGGCGCTCAAGGCGCTTCTCTCGACCGGCTCGCCGCTGGCCGTGGACGGTTTTGATTATGTGTACCGCGAGATAAAGCGCGATCTGTGCCTTTCGTCCATTTCGGGGGGTACCGACATCAACGGCTGTTTCGCGCTTGGAAATCCCATGGGTCCGGTCTACCGCGGCGAGCTGCAGTGCAGGGGGCTCGGCATGAAGGTCGAGGCCTTCGGGGAGGACGGGAAGCCCGTTATCGGCGAAAAGGGTGAGCTCGTCTGCACCGCGCCGTTTCCCTCCATGCCGATCCACTTCTGGGACGATCCGGACGGATCGAAATACCATAAGGCCTACTTCGACGTGTACCCCGGCGTGTGGCGGCACGGCGATTTCATCGAGATTACCGAAAGCGGCGGTGTCGTGATATATGGAAGGTCGGACGCAACGCTCAACCCGGGCGGCGTGCGCATCGGAACGGCAGAAATCTACCGGCAGGTGGAGACGGTCGAGGAGGTGCACGATTCGCTCGTGGTGGGGCAGTCCTGGGAGAACGACGTGCGTGTTGTGCTCTTCGTCAAGCTGAAGGAGGGTCGCACGCTCACCGACGAACTCGCGGCCCGGATAAGGAAAACCGTCCGCGATAACACCACGCCGCGTCATGTTCCGGCCAAGATCATCGCGATAGACGACATTCCGTATACCATCAACATGAAGAAGGTGGAGCTCGCGGTGAAGAATATAATAGAGGGCAGGCCCGTCACCAACCGCGACGCGCTGGCGAATCCGCAGGCGCTCGAGCTTTACCGCGACCTGCCCGAGCTCAGGGTGTAACGTCGGGGCATCCGGACGATCGGCGCGCCGAGTAACAATAAAGCGAGGGGAAACATATGGGCGTTATTCTTGAAAAAGAGGGTCATATTGCCAGAGTGGGGCTCCGTGTCCCCGAAACGAAAAACGCGCTGGGGCCGGACGTGCTCCTCGATCTCTACCGGGCATGGGAGGAGTGCGGGCGTGATGATGCCGTCCGCGCGGTGGTGCTCTACTCCGGGCTTCCCGATATCTTCTGCTCGGGGATGGACCTGCGCACCGCGATTCCCATCCTCACCGGCGTGCGCGCTCCCGAGACCGAAGGCGAGAAATGGCTGATCTCCGACGCCGATGCGGTGGGTAAATCGATGCTCAAGCTCAAGGATCTGGACCGGCCCGTCATCGCGGCGGTGCACGGTCTCTGCATTACCGGCGGTTTCGAACTCGTGATGGGCTGCGAGCTTCGCGTGGCGTCGGACGATGCCGTTTTCCAGATGCGCGAGACCACCCTGGGAATCATGCCCGTCGGCGGATCGAACGTGTTCCTTCCGATGCAGGTGGGGCAGACGAGGGCCCTGGAAATCCTTCTGACCGGTGAAAACTTCACCGCGCAACAGCTCTACGACTGGGGCTTCATCAACCGCGTAGCGCCGCGCGGGCGCTACATGGACGAGGCCATGGCGCTGGCCGAGCGCATCGCCGGAAACGGTCCGCGCTCCATTCGCGGCATGGTGCGATGTTCGCGCGCGATTCAGGGTAAATCCCTCGAGGAGGCGATGAAAGCGGAGCTTGAGATTGGAGCCCCGATCTTCATGAGCGAGGACGCGCGCGAGGGCGTGCGGGCGCAGAGGGAGAAGCGCAGGCCCGAGTTTAAATAAGACCGGGATGGATGTGCGCCCGTGTCGCCGGCGGTTCCATTCGGTGTATGAACTGTGCCGGATGTACTGAATGTAATGCGCCTCTTCCGTTTTTCGGCGGGGGCCTGCCTTCTTAATGATAGGGCATTTCCGGCATATTCAGGAGAGTCCCCGCTGTAATCGCTTTCCGGCGCTCCCTTTTCGCCTTAAACCCGTCTGCGGACGAACAATAAGCCCAACCCCCGGGATACACTGGCATGGGGGCCTCCAGGATTCGATGTACCCCCGCTTTTTCTTGTGATCCCTCCCGCGATTAATGGTTGACAAAAACGGGTGATCGTTGTAGCTGAAAAAGTAGACAGTAGAACTTACTACTATCTATAGCCATCGCCATCAGTTCTATCTGGAAGTCATACACACAAGGCCGGATGTTCGGAAAGCCCACTTCTTCGGGGAGGTGGCGCTGGGCATCGCAGGCCCACTTCGGAGGGACCATGCAGTCATCACGCAACACGGTGGCCGGCGAGGCGAAAATAGGCCGAGTCCGCTGGCAGATACCGCTTATTCTGATGGTTACCGTCTTCATTGGTTATCTTGACCGGGGTAATATCAACCTCGCCCTTCCCAAGATCGCCGAAACCTACGGCTGGACAAAGGCCCAGACCGGTGAGTACGGCGGTCTGCTGATGAGCATCTTCTACATCGCCTACGGCCTGGCCAACATCTTCATCAGCCCGCTCGGTGAGAAGTTTGGACCGAGAAAAAGTCTGCTGTGCATAGTCGTGCTCTGGTCCATCTTCACGGCGCTCGGCGGCGTGCTCGGACTGCTGTTTGTGCCGTTTATCATCACGCGGGTATTTTTGGGCCTGAGCGAGGGAATACACTTTCCGATGATGAACACGCTGACCAAGGAGTGGTTCCCCGCCAATGAACGCTCGCGCGGCAACGGGATCTATGTTGTCGGAATTTTCATTTCCTCGATACTGGGTCCGATCTTCCTTGTTCCGATTGTCGACGCTGCGGGATGGCGTGCCATGTTTGTGGTGCTGGGGGGAGTCGGGCTGGTGGTGTCGCTTCCGCTGATATGGTATTTCATCTATGACACGCCGAAAAAACACCCGCGTATAACGCGAGCGGAGGTCTCGTACATAGAAGCGGGGATGGAGATGGAGGAGAGTGCGACGAAAGAAAGCTTCTGGGGCCAGGTGAGGCCTTTCCTCTCCAGCGCTCCGTTCTGGGTGGCGCTCCTCGGAGGAATCCTGAACAACGCGATCGCCCACGGTCTTCTGAACTGGTTGCCGACTTATTTCACCCAGGAACGCGGCCTGCCATTTTCGGAACTCTGGTATGTGGTTTCGCTCCCGTATGTTTTCTCCATTTTCGGTGTCATCGTCTGGTCCTACCTGGGCGACCGAACCAATAAAAGAGCGCTCATCGCGGCGATAGGTTTCCTCGTAACGGCCGTTCTCACCTATTTCGCGGCCACCGGCGCGACGATCCTCATTACGGTGTTGCTCTTCAGCCTGACCATTTTCGTCAACATGACCTATCCGTCGAACGAATTCGCCATCATGCAGCGCATCCTTCCGCGCAGCCGGGTCGCGACCGGCGTTGGTCTCTACAACGGGCTGGCCATGATGATAGGCGGCGGGCTGGGGCCGGTCATCGTGGGAACCGTGGTTTCGATGACCGGAAGCTATACCTCGGGGATCCTTACGCTCGGCGTGCTCTGCCTGGTGGCGGGCGGGGTGATGTTCATACTGCACCGTATTATACGATATTAGCAGTGCCCGCCGGTCCCGGCCGGCGGATGCCGGTAGGGACCGCAATGCCGGATGAGGCCAATCCGATACCCCGGGAGGCGGGAGCGTCTTAAAAAGTCTACGGATGTATTTCGGGGATCATCCGGGTGCCGGTCGTTTAAGGCCTGCCGCTGGAATGCGGGTCGCCGAGACTTGCCATGCCCGGTATTTACGGGAAGCCGATAGTGCCGTTTCCGGCGACGGGCTTCAATTTACTGATATTACAGGAGAAATGGACTTATGAAAACAACAGGAGCGATTTTTGCGGACATTCTCGAAGAGGCGGGCATAGACCACGTTTACGGCCTGCCGGGCGGGGCGATGCCCATACTGCTCGACGCCCTTGCCGACAGGAAGAGCACCATCAGGACAGTTCTGGCACGGCACGAGGGTGGAGCCGCATGCATGGCGGACATGCACGGCCGTGTTACCGGCAAGCCCGGGGTGCTTGTGGGGCAGGGGCTGTGGATCGCCACCAGCGGCGGATATGGAATCGTGGAATCGTTTTTGGGCGGTGTTCCAATGGTCATCGTAACCGATATCTCGGACTACAATTCACTGCCCCAGTTCGGGCCCTATCAGGATGCCAGCGGCGACTACGGC
>JBFZEY010000013.1:0-2537 GCA_041306625.1 Spirochaetota bacterium
CTCGGCGATATTTTAATAAAGAACCCCGGATATATATCGCCTCATATTGCACTGGCCCGCATAGCTTTGCGTCGGGGGGACAAGACAAATGCGCTTAGCGAGTATTTTACGGCAGGGGCGCTGCTGTTCCAGGCCAAACTTTACGACCTCGCAAAGGAAAACCTTTTCCATGCGCTCTCAATAAAGGATCATATACCCGAAATATATTTTTACCTGGCACGCACCTGCGAAGAGACCGGAGATCTGTCTCTGGCTCTCGTCTACTACCGTAAATGTCACGACCTAAAGCCTTCGCCTGACATACTCATCCATATGGGTTATTTATACAGCCTTAAAAACGATTTCGCGCGCTCCGCCGATTATCTGGACAGGGCGATTACGCTCGATCCTGACAACTCGAAGCCCCACTTCTTCAAGGGTCTTATAGATTCACAGCGCGACAGGTTTCCCATCGCCGAACTTCATTTCAGGAAAGCGATCGAACTCCAGGAGGAAAACGACACCTATTATTTTTATCTCGCGACCGTGCTCGAGAAACAGAGCAGGATTGAGGACACCATCGAGGCATTGAAGAAATCCATCAAATACAACCCTAAAAGCGCTCGCGCCTATAACTTTCTCGGCTACCTTTACGCCGACAACAACATGAATCTTGACGAATCAATCGACCTTATTAAAAAGGCGCTTGAATACGAACCATCCAACGGGGCATTTCTCGACTCCCTCGGATGGGCCTATTTCCGCAAGAGCCAGTTCGATCTCGCGCTCAAGAACCTGCTCGAGGCGGAAAAAGAGCTCGCCCGCGAGAAAAGTCCCGACCCGGTTGTGTACGACCATATCGGTGACACCTACATCCAGATGGGAAAGGTCATGAAAGCGGTCGAATACTGGGACAAATCCCTGAAAATGAAGAAGGATCCAATCGTAGAGAAAAAACTGAAGGAAGCGAAATCGCGTCTTCAATAAAGGTAAATGAAAATGATCAGGGCCAATTATCGGCGCACGATATCGATCTGCGCCATCATGATAGCCATGGCATCAATGGCCGCATGCGCGAGCGTGCCGGCCGGTCAGGAAAAACGCGTTACCGCTTCCGACGTCGAACGCTCCCGCCGCCTGCTCGCCATTGTCCAGGATATTAATAAAAAGGCGGTCGATTCCTATTCGGCGCAGTTCACCGTGGAAGGCGTCTTCGGCAAGAGCAAATTCAATTCCATCGGCGAAGCCCTGTACAACAGAAATCCCAGAATGGCCCGGCTAACATTTTTCGACATTGTCTTTAAAAGTCCTCTCACCATTCTTGTCCAGGACGGCACTGCGCTCAAGTTCTATTTCCCCGCAGAAAAAACGCTGTATCTCGACAGCATTGAGACGATAAACTTGAAAAACTACGCGGCGATCGACATCGATTTTGCGCTTTTATATCCTTTTGCAAGCGGCCAGATTCCGGTTCTCGACGGGCATTCGATCAAACAGGGACTCATCGCGGAGAACGACAGTAATCGGAGCTATCTGGTGCTTGAAAACCGGGATTACTTCCAGACCATCAGCTTCAGCGGCGATTTCCCGGACAAGATTCTCTATATCCGCAAATCGAACAGAAATAAAACCGAGTTCTATCTCGAAAAGCCGCACCGGGAAAAAACGGGTCTTTTTTACCGCAAAATCAGGATGCTTGCCCCCGACAGCGGCGGCAGACTGTCCTTCACCTTTTCGGAGATACGCTACGATGTAAGGATGGACGCGGCCAGCATGCTTAAAATCAACCTGGACAAGGGCGCGAAGATCGTGAACATGCAGTAACCCCGTTACCCGAAAGATCGAAACACCTCGACCATTTTTTCAACAGCGCGCGCCCAGTTGAACTCCCTGAGCACCCTGTTTTTGCCCTCGATGGCGAACGCTGCCATCTTTTCTTTATCCGCATAGAGCGCATCCATGGCCCCGGCAAGTGCCCGCTCGTTGCGTGCCGGTACGACCACCCCGGCGTTCCCTACCACTTCCGGAAGAGCCCCCCCGTCACTGGCGACGACCGGAACGCCGCACGCCATGGCCTCAGCGGCCGGAAACCCGAAACCCTCATATACCGACGGCACGATCGCCATTTCGGACTCGCAGTAATGCCTCACAAGCGCGTTCGTATCCGCCTTTCCGGTAAACTCGATCCTTCCCCCCAGCCGCAGCCTGTCGATCAACGCGCCCGTCACCTTTCTGTGCGGCGAGCCGCCGTCGACGACGGTAAGCCGCATATCGCTTTTTATCATGGTAAGCGCCCTGAGAAGGTAGACGAATCCCTTTTTGCCGTCCTCGACGTTCCCCACGAATACAATCTTTCCTTTTTTCTTTGCGATCCCGGGGATCGGCCGGAATATCGAATCGTCAAGACCGTTATACACCACCGTCTGGTTCCCCAGGGGCACTCCGAAATCGGCGTGTATTCGACGCTTCGAGTCCTCGGAGACCGTAATTATGTGGTCCAGCCGCTTCGAAACGATCTGTTGCATCAGGATGGGATAGAACATCACCCCCTTCATCTT
>JBFZEY010000014.1:0-3992 GCA_041306625.1 Spirochaetota bacterium
GTCGGCGAAGTATTCGCCGCTTGCGGCGGCCGTGTCGGGGTGCGCCGCAACGTAGACATGCGTCGCCGAGCCCTGCGCAATCGTTTTAAGGAAGAGGGGCCCCATCGCCGCAAAGATGACCTGTAGCCCGCTCCACATATGCCGTCCGAGGTTGGTCTTTATGACGCCCGGATGCAGCGAGTTCGCCACGCGCGCGCCTGTTTTAAAACGCCGGGCGAGCTCCAGCGCGAAAAGCGCGTTCGCGAGTTTGGACTGACCGTAGGCCTTCCATGCACTGTATCCTTTGCGCCCGTCGAGGTTGTCGAACTCGATGCCCGCGCGCGGGGCCGCCATGTGGGCCGAGCTGCTCACCATCACCACCCGGCCGTTTTTCGCCAGGCTCTCGAGGAGTCCCGTTACCAGCATAAAGTGGCCGATATGGTTGGTGAAAAACTGCGCCTCGTATCCGTGTATCAGGGTAAGCCGGGGAAGCGCCATGATTCCCGCGTTGCATATGATCGCGTCGAGCGGGCCCTTTTTTTTCACCGCGGCCACGCAGGCGCGCACCGACGACGGCTCGGCCAGTTCGCAGGCGGCGGGCGCGGTCTCTCCCTTCACCGAGGCGCATGCCGCACCGGCCGCCTCCATCGAGCGCGCCGTTCCGATTACCGTGGCGCCCCTGGAGGCAAGCACGCGCATGGTCTCGTAGCCCAGCCCCGAATTGCATCCGGTAATGAGATAGCGTTTCCCCTTCAAATTCAGACCCGCCGCCACCTGTTCCGCGGTTGATCCGTAACCAAAGCCCGATGGGCCTTTGCTTTTAAGCAACGCGATGAGGGACATGTCCGGGTACCTCCGTACTCGTGTAGTAAACGTGCTCTGCACGGTTCGTTTAGTCTACGGTATTCCATGCGAATAGTAAAGGCTTTTGTCGGGGATGATGGTGCGGCCCGTCGCGGCGGGACGGCGTGGACGATGATGCGGCACCCGGTGCGAACGTTCGCTCCCGGCATCATTCCTCCCGTGCGTACCCCGCTTCAAGCGCCGCTTCCGCGCTCTCAAAGAGGATCCGTTCCTCCGGAAGATGGCTCCCGTAAGCCTCGGGCGCGGAGAAGATTTTTGTGCGCAGGTTCCCGGCCCACCAGTAGGGCGGTCTTCCGCTCAGCCTCAGGCGAAATGCCGCCGGCTCCTCGGAAAGCGGCCGGCCCGGCGCGAACACTCCCCTGTTCGCCGCGCGCGCCTCGGCGCAGGCCCGCGAGAAATCCAGGGCCATGCCCATGGCCGGGTACACCAGGTAGGGAAGCGCCAGGCCCTCGCGCACAAGCAGGAGATTAAGGTTTGTCCCGCCGCGATAGATCATGCCCAGCGTGCGGCCGTGCCGGTCCAGGTCCGCCTCGGGGGTGAGCACCCGCACCGCGGAGCCCTTCGGGGCCAGGCGCGCCAGGCGTCTCTTCGCCATGCCGGCCCACGGCTGCTGCGAGGCCCCCTTGTAGTACGACTCCGGCGCGTCGATGTTGAGCATCCGCACGCGCAGGCGCCGTCCGTCCTCGGTTCGTACGCTCACGGTGTCGCCGTCGATCACGCGAAGCACGGTCGCGTTGAATTCGTTGAAGGCGGCCGTCTGGAGCAGGGCCGCAACTAGTACGGCCGCCGGTATCGCATGCATTGCAGATTCCTTTTACTGCCGGTATGCGGCGCAGGATACCGGCGGTACCGTGAATGCGCAAGATAAATCCTGAAAACCGGGAGGAGGCGAATTGGAACGCGCTCCATTTCCGCGGTGATGTCCCGAAAAAGATTTGAACCTTTCGCTAAAATGCTTACCATCTACCGGGCGTTCGCCGGATGCGCACCTATTATTAAAACCGCATACCGTTCCCCGAAACGGCTGGAAAGCATAAATGATCTGGAGGCGCGGGGAGCGGGCGGCGGAAGAACAGCGCAATGATGCGGCGCCGGCGTCTCGGCCGTATCGGAGTCTGATAATTAAATTGAACGGCAAGGGCATCGGCCCGGCGGCACGGTTAACAGTTTATGATTGATGAACCCCTTCGCAGAATACGCTCGTTTGGCCCGGTTGCCGATGCCCGCTCGCGAATCCTAATACTCGGCTCGATTCCCGGTGCGATGTCGCTCGAGAAAAAACAGTACTACGGCAATCCGTTAAACCAGTTCTGGAAAATCATCTACGCCGTATTCGGCCATGCCGTGGAAGAAGACTATCGCCACCGGTGCGCGTTCCTTAAAAGCAAAGGGGTCGCCCTGTGGGACGTAATCGAGAGCTGTGAACGGCCCGGCAGCTCCGACTCCGCGATAACAAACGCGCGGCCGAACGATATCACACGCCTTGTGGCCGAACACCGCGCCATAAGCGCCATCCTCTTCAATGGCCAGGCCGCGGAAAAAATATACAAAAAGCATACAGGGTACGAAGCGGCGCCCGACATCGCCTGCCGCGTTCTCCCCTCGACGAGCCCGGCCAACACCATGAAATACGAAGAAAAATACACGCGATGGAAGAGCGCGATACGCGAAAGCCTTGGCGTATCATAAGCCGGAAAGCGGCATGCGCAACAAGACCCGAAGCCCCCGGCACTCCGCGCCATGGACGGAGGGGATTACCGGTTACCGTACAGGAGCGAATGGCCATTCGTGCCTGCAGGCTCTCCGCGTAGCCGACCGGCGTCAAACAAGCCGGTCGTTGAGTAGGGCGGCTCGATAATGTTTAATTGAAGACCGACGTAAACGCCCGTATCGAAACGCCCGCCGAGCCAACCGGTCCTGGTGTACGCCTGCGGCTACGCTTCGACAGGCGCAAAACCCCCGCCCCCCGGCCCCAAAAAATAACCCATAAAACACTTGCCAAACCCCGATTCGTCCTAATCATACCGAAAGACGGCAGAGAAAAAAAATCAAACCACAAGCGCGGTACACGGTGAAAACGATAACCAGTAAACCACTGTCAAAATGGTGGAACGACGTAAGGGAGCGTTACCAGCCCGATGAAATACTCAGGTTTCTTCAGAACAACAGGCACATCCTCGAAAAACGCGTCGCCCGTCTGGATAATAACAGCTACGTGTACCGGTGGGCGCACAGATTGTTCTCGCTGTTCTCGGGGGTCGCGGGAATCATCGACCGGATTTTCTCGATTGTCCTGCGCTTTCTGCTGCTGATCCCCGCCGTAAGGGTTGCCATTCAAAAATACCGCGACTGGAAGAACCATTTAAATTTCAAGGAATTCGTCGAGTTTATACGGGCTAAAATATACTCCCTCAGGCATCCGCCGCACAACGAGGGGGAGATGAAACTCATCGAAGAGATCATCGAATATGCTTCGAAACACGGTTTCGATTTCAAAACCATGATTCCCCGGGCCCAGAAAAAATACCTCAAAAAGAAAAACCAGCTCATGCAGCACAAGTACTTCCAGGAGTTCTCCAAGACGGTGCTCGAGAAACTTCTCGCCATACAGTTCTCGTTCCACCGGAACATCTTCCCCGTGCTCCCCGATTCGGCCTTCTGGCATAAATTCTTCGAGTTCCTCGAGCGCCGAAAGGTAATCGACATCATCCTGGTGAATAAAAATAAAAAACGGACCTCGTTGAAGTCAGGTACGCCGGATGAAATCGCGTCCACGGACGTCATGGGCATCCTCAAGCGCCTGGCCGCGATTAAAAACAGCGGCCGCCGTATCTTTTTCATCGGTCATCACGAGGGATACCTCGGACCCTATTTCATGCGAAGCGTCATCCGAAAACTCGGCTTCGATACGCTTACGAAAAACTGCAACACGGTCGTGGGTCCCAGAATGTTTTCCAATCTCGTGCTGCGGAACGGTGCGGCGAATGTCGGGAATCTTTTTCTCACCGTGCCGTCGCAAAAAACGACGTCGATCCAGACCCGCGGACTCGCCGACGAACTGCGCAAAACGGCCAGGAGGACCCAGTGCCTCATAAAGATGCCGGACCCCGGTCTTAAAATGATACTGGAAAACGACTACGCCGACTTCA
>JBFZEY010000015.1:0-4279 GCA_041306625.1 Spirochaetota bacterium
CTCGGCCTTTTTATCACGCTGGTAAAGGGATCAAAGGTGCGGGGCTGTTTCGGGGCTTTTCACCATAAAACGGGGGACGCGGAGCTCACCCTGCGTGAATACATAAACGGAGCGCTGTTCCTGGATCCGCGCTACCCTCCCCTCGATATCCGGGAGCTCGGCGAAACGAGGATCATACTCACGGTCGCGGGGGATCTCGTGCCCGTTGATGACATAAATCAGGTTGATTTTTCCCGTTACGGCCTTATGATAAGCTTCGAGAACGGCGAAAAGATCGTACTGGTCCCCTCCGAGATCAGGAGCCGGGACCGTCTCGACAGGATAATCGGGTCCGGAATGGTCGTGCAGTGCGCGGCATTCCGCGCCGTGACGATACGCTGAAACCGTGCCTCAAGCCGGCGCGATCCCATCTCACGGAGAATATGACAATGTACCCACGATTTTTAAAAACCGCACGAATCGCCTCGCTTTTCATCCTGGTCGCCGCCGCGCTCTCATGCGCGACCGCGGGGCGAGAGGTGCTTCCCGACGGCCGGGCCGTATACAAGAAGGCCGGCTCGGCCGATATAGCCCGCTCCGAGGTCATCGAGGGAACGGTGACCGACGCGGCGACGCGCAAGGGGATCCGCGGCGCGACGGTCGAGATCAAGAACGCGAACATGGGGATGGGCTACTACCGCCTCGAGACCGATTCGAGCGGGGCGTTCCGTGTCGAGGATTTCATCAAACACGTCCGTTACCGCATAGAGATCAGCGCGGACGGTTATGTACCATATATAACCACCGAATCGATATCCGCGGGCAGGTACGCGATCGAACTCCGGCGCGAGGGCATCCTCGAGGGCATGGTACGGGATTCGGCCGGCGCACCCATAGAGGGAGTCGAAGTCAAACTATCGTCAGAATACGAAGGCGAGCATGACGAGCGGCCGATTGACCGCCCGCTCATCGCCACGAGCGACGCGGGCGGCAAATACTCTTTTTCGCGCCTGGCCGAGGGTTCGTACGCCGTCGCGTTTGCGAAAACCGGCTACATCGCCGAGACGGCCGTCATACAGCGACTGAAAAGCGGCGAGCGCTTTGCGCTTCCCATGCGGCTCTTCCGTCCCGCCTCGATCGCCGGCTCGATCGCCATACAAAACGTGGACAGCCCCGCCGTCAATATGAACATAACGCTCAAGGGCCGCGTGACGCATGCGACCGTGTCCTATCACGACGGAAGCTACCGGATCGACGACATCAAGCCGGGCACCTACGCAGTGTCCCTCTCCCATGAGGGCTTCCATGCCCTCGACGCGCCGCCGCTCGCGATTCAGGAGGGCGCGCAGATCAATGGCTTCAACTTCACCGTCAGGCCGAAGGAACCACAGCTCCAGGTATACGCGTACCGGTACACCTTCGCGCCGGGAATGAAGGTTGAGTTCAATCTCAAAACGATCCGCCTGGAGAAGGTCAATGCCAGGATATACCGCGTACCGCTGGGCCTGATCCTGAGCGGCCGGGTCGACCCGAACAAGCTCGACGTGCGCGCAGCGAAGCTCCAGGCAGTGCGCGAATGGGAGCTCCCCGTTCAGGACTTCCAGCCCTATGAGTGGCGCTACCAGGCGATGGACCTCAGCGAACCGCTCCCCGCGGGCGCCTACTGCGTTGAGGTCGCGGGGGCCGGGCGCGCCGTCGACCGCAAGTTTTTCACCGTCACCTCGACGGGGCTCGTGGTCAAGCGCTCGCGCGAATCGGTCTTCGCCTACGTAACGAGCCTGGTTACGAACGAACCGGTGCCCAACGCCTCGGTGGTGGTATTCGACAACACCCCGGTGAAACAGGATATTCGGGCGCGGCGCACCGCGACGAAACCGCCCGAGCGCATCGAGGACCTCCCGGTAAAAATCGTGCACCGGGGGAAAACCGACGCGGGCGGCGTCTTTCACCATCCGCTCAAAAGCGGTATGCACCTCTCGGTGCTCGCCGTCGCGCCGGACAACAGTTACGCGTTTGCAAGCACCGGCTCGCCCTACTCCTTCGCGCAGGAGGAGAGCAAGTATTTCGTCTATACCGACCGGCCCGTCTACCGCGCGGGAGACACGGTGTACTACAAGATAATCGGAAAGAAACGCGAGCGCCGATTTGCCCCGCTTTCATCGAGCGCGCTGCAGTACGAGATCAGGAATGCCGATTTCGACGAGACGATCCAGAGCGGCACGATGACACTCGACCAGTGGGGAACGTACGGCGGCTCGATCAAACTCGACGGAGAGGCACGCCTGGGCGAACACCTCATCCGGGTGGGCAAAACCGCCGAGACCCTTTACGGCAGCGGGAGATTTTACGTGGAGCAGTACCGCAAGCCCGAATTTAAAATCGACATCAGCCCGGCACGGCCCTATTATATAAACGGCGACACCGCCGAGTTCCGCGTGGACGCCAAGTATTTTTTCGGCGCGCCGCTGAAGGGCGCCCTGGTGAAGTACCGCTTCTACGAAAGCCGACTCCGCGACACCGACACCACCTACTGGTGGGAGGAGGACTACGGCCACAGCGAGGCCTACAACCGCATCAGGCTTGAAGGCGACCGCTACCTCGACGATAACGGCGTGGCCGCGCTGCGCCTGGCGTGCGGGAGCTTCCCGTATGACCGCGAGATAACGCTCGAGGCGACGATCGTGGACCGGTCGAACGTCAGCATCACCTCGCGCGCCAGCGTAAAGGTCGGGCGTGGTGACTTCTACATCAAGATCAACCCGGCCCAGAGCTTCTTCGCCGACGACGAAAAAAAGATAATCGAAGTTAAGACGACCGCCCACGACGGCGCTCCCGTAAGCGCGCCGGTCGAGGTAAAGGTTTTCCGCTACCTCTGGAAGCCCTGGCAGCGGGTCTATGTCCATGACAAGGTGCCCGTTTTCGAGCGGAAGTTCCAGACCGACACGAAGGGCGCCTTCCGGCTTGAGCTCCCGAAAAAGTTCGACCTGTACGGCGAGTTCGACATAATCGCCGCGGCCCGCGACAGGCGCGAAAACGAGATCACCGCCTCGCGCGTGGTGTGGGTGTACAGCTCGCGCGGCGCGCGCGTGGACTCTCGCTTCAAAAACCTCGAACTTTCCGTTGACCGGCCGACCCTCGATAAACCGGGGGAGATCACCTGCCTCCTTAAAAGCCGCTTCCCCGACGCGTGGGTGTGCCTCACCGTGGAGGGCCGGGACGTCTACGAGAAGAAGGTCGTTCGGATGACCGGCAACGTCATGCCGGTAAAGATGCTTATAAAAGAAGAGTACGCGCCAAACTGCTATATAACCGCGACGATGCAGCGAAGCCGCGCGCTCTTCACGAGCTCCGCCGGCGTAACGCTCCCCGATGCCGACACCCGGATTATGATCAGCATCACACCGGCGAAGGAGAAATACCTGCCCGGCGAGAAAGCCACCGTACGCTTCAAAGTGGACGACGAGAACGGAAAGCCCCTCAGGGCCGACCTTTCGCTCGGCGTGGTCGATGAGGCGATCTACTCTATCCGGCACGACCACACGCCGAAGATGCTCGATTTCTTCTATGCGAAGATCTCCAACTGGGTGCTCACGAACTACTCGTACCCGATAACGGTGCTCGCCGGCGCCGCCAAGGAGGGCAAGGTAAAGGTGCGCGAAAAGTTCGAGGACACCGCATTCTGGAGGGCGGACATACGCACCGGCGACGACGGGCGCGCCGAGGTGAGCTTCGACCTGCCCGACAACCTCACCACATGGCGCCTGACCGCACGCGGCCACGACCTGGCCGGCCGCGTGGGCGAGCGCAAATCCGAAATACTCGTAACGCAGGAGCTCATCGCGCGCGTGGGCAAGCCGCGGTTCATGGTCGAGGGTGACACCGTGAGCCTGGTCGGCATCGTCAACAGCAACACCACGCGCGGACTGCCCGACGTGAAGACAGAACTGAAGGCCGACGAAGCGCCCGTTCAGCCCGACGAGTCCGTGCGCATGAGCCTGCCCGCCTTCGGTTCGGCGCGCGCCTACTACACCGTAAAGGCGCCCGAGGGCAAGGATTCCATGAAGCTTCTATTCTCCGCGACGGCGGACGCGGCGGCGCGCGACGCGCTCGCGCTCAACATTCCGGTGCACAGCCGCGGGGTTCCCTACGCGCTCTACGGCGTCGGCGATATGGCCGAAAACCGCACCGTATCGGTGAAGCCGCCTCCTGCCGCGGACGACTTCGACTTCGTTCCCTCGGAGGTCGTCATCTCGCTCAACCCCGGCCCGATCGCCCGCATGGCGAAGGCCGCGCGCTACCT
>JBFZEY010000016.1:0-6093 GCA_041306625.1 Spirochaetota bacterium
CTCGGCCTGGACAATCGGATAGTCTTCACCGGTTACGTGACCGAACAGCAGAAATTCGATTTTATCGAGGTGTCGAATGTCTTCATCTCGACATCCCTGCATGAAGGCTTCGGGATTGTCTTTATGGAGGCGATGTACTGCGGTCTTCCGATCATCTGCAGCAATCACGGAGGCCAGGTCGATTTCCTGGAAAATGAAGAAAACGCGCTGCTGGTCGATGTGGGCGACGTCGGGGGTTATGCCCGGTCGATACGGCGATTCATTGAAGATGACGGGCTCTACAGGAGATGCTCAAAAAACAATCGCTTGAAGGTAAAGGATTTTTACGCGGGAACCGTTGCCGGGCGTTACACCGATATATACAGAGAGGTTTCGTATAATCGTGAGTGAAGATTCCGAACGCAGCATAGGCCTCCTGTCGGTAAACGGGGAACTGGTCGACGATTTTACCGCGCAATACACCGAACACGATGTGCGAGTGTTCCGCTCGGTCGACGCGGTGAAGGGCGAGGGCACGCTTTTACTGGCGATCGACGCCGACATGTTCGAGTCTAACGACCTCATCCAGTTTCATCTTTCACGCCTTAGGAAAAAGCTCCAGGGCGTTCCGGTACTCCTGATCCTGCGGGTAAGCCATCTGGATAGCCTCGACCACGAATGGTTTTATGACGAATTCGTGCTCTATCCCTTCAGGAAAAGCGAGTTGCGCAGCCGTGTGCGGAGACTTCTGTGGGACAAAAACCTGCTGGATGACGAAAACGTCATCGCAATCGGCAATATCAAAATCAATCTTTCCGAGTATTCGATTTACCTTAACAGTGAGAAACTGGATTTCACGTATAAGGAGTTTGAGCTTCTGAGGCTGCTGGCCCAGAACAAGGGTATCGTTTTTTCGCGCAAGGATCTCCTTGCCAGGATTTGGGGTGTCGAGTATATCGGCGGCACCAGGACCGTCGATGTACATATTCGCCGCCTTCGGGGCAAACTGGGCGACGAGTTCAACAGCATCATCGAAACCGTACGCAATGTCGGCTATCGCTGCAGGGTACAGGGCGGGGCATGAGGTGAAAATTGCTTGCTATTTTAAATCGGGTGCCGATACTGTCCAAGGTTTTTATGCATGCGAAGCCGCCTGTCAGGCGCTTCGAACACACTGTCAGAGAAAGTTGCGCGACCGCCATCCCAGAGTATATGACCGCCACCATGTCACGACAGAGGAACCCGAGAAACCGGGTTTCTCCGGGCGAGTGACGATTTTTATGTGAGAGGATTCCATGAATCAGGAGAAGAAAATCGAGAAGGTCCTCGAAATTGCACTCACGGAAGACCTGACCGAATACGTTAAGCTTTTAAAACTGCTAAGAAAACCCCTTCCCTTCTTCGGCGCCACGAAGAGAATCGCCGCGGCGCTGTTAAAGGAGAGCCTGGGAGACATATCGAGGCTCGACCTGTCACCGGATAAATTCACCAGGAAACAGGAGGCGGGCTCGGTCGTATTTGAAGACATAAAGGATGGTCGCGCGCGGCTGTTCATCAACATCGGCAAGAACCATGGGGTCTCGCCGGGTGACCTTATCCGCGAGGTCGTCAAGAGGTCCGGCGTAGACGGCAAGCAGATAGGAAAGATCGACATCCATCCGACCTACTCGTTTCTTGAGGTACCCGAGCAGTACGCGGAGCTCGTGTTGCTCTCGTTTGAAAACGTGAAGATCAAGGGAGTCCCCATCGTCATTGAGCCGGCGAAAAAAAGGAAAAAGAACGGGTAACGCGCCGGAGCATTCCCCTCCCCGGGGACCTGCGTGCCCTATCTGTTCCTCGCCGGACGGGAAGGCGGTTTCTGGCGATACCTCCCGTTTTTACCGATGTCGCCGGTGCGGCATCGTCTTCAATTCCGCGTACAGGCCGCTGCGGTATGATGAACACTATTTCCTCGACGATTACCGGAGCCAGTACGGAAAAACCTATGCCGAGGACAGAGACGCCATTCGGCGCCTGGCGGATGCCCGGCTGAAAATAATATTCGCCCTGAGAGGCAGAGGGTCGAAACGCGGTAGCATGAATCTGCTCGATCTAGGTTCGGCGCTCGGCTTCTTCATGGAGAGCGCGAGGGATGCCGGTGTCGGCCGTGTGTACGGCGTGGAGATATCCAAGTATGCCTGCGACTGGTGCAGGCGTGAAACGGGTTTTCGTGTCGCCAACACGCCCTTTGAACGGACAGAGTTTGACGAAACCTTCGATATAATTACCGCATGGTATTTTATCGAACACTGCGAGTTTCCGCGCGAGACCATGCAGCGCATCTATGCGCTCCTCAATCCCGGCGGTATTTTTGCCTTCTCTTCACCTTCCATATTCGGACCACAGTTTCTGTTTGACCGTCGGACCTGGTCGGAACGCCATCCTGAAGACCACCGGATCGACTTCTCACCCTCCTCTGTTAAGCGGACCCTCAAGCGAATGGGCTTTCGTACGGTTATTGTTCATGCCGCGGGTGTCCATCCGGATCGTGTTGTGCCGCGGGTATCCCCGTTCTACCGGCCTTTCAGCCTTTTCTACGGTTGGCTGGCGCCGCTTTTGCGTTTTTCCGACACTATTGAGGTTTATGCGCGTAAATAGCACCTCGTCCTCATTTCAAAAAGGGTTTGACATTTATTTGATTTAATTTATCGTTTTCCTCTTGACTGAAAAAGCTTTTTGACCGGCTTTTGTATCGGTGACCCTGCCCCAGCGCAGGGATGATTTGTTATACCCGGCCGCGAGGATTAATTGCATTCCGTTTTATATGCAACTATATGATAAATAATAATGAGGTGTAAGCGATGAAGATGACATTTCAGCCAAGCCGACTCAAAAGGAACAGGACACACGGGTTCCGCGCACGCATGAGTACGCCGGAAGGCAGAGAGGTTTTGCGGAGGAGAAGGGCGAAGGGGAGGCATAAACTGACCGTTTCCGATGAAAAGAGGCTGCCAAAATAGAGAAATGATCGGGTGAAGAAGATCTATTCCTTAAAGGGAAGAGGGAATTATCAAGAGGTATTCGAGAAGGGGAAGCGATTCAACAGTGAAGGAATCCAGTTAATCGTGCTAAGATTAAAATCTAACGAAGTTTCATCGACGCGGGCCGGCGGCCCTGAGGGCGGTGATCGCCTGATACGGATAGGCATCTCCATCGGCGCACGATACGGCGGTGCGTGCGAACGGAATACGGCAAAGAGAAGAATACGGGCGATTTGCAGTGAGATGCTGCCGTCGATAGAGCGAGGATATTATCTTGTACTGCGCCCGCAAGGGGCTTTCAGCGGACTGGAGTATCACAAAGCGAAGGATTCAATGCGACGGCTTTTTCGGATGTCAGGTGTGTTGAAGCGATGAATCGGGCAGGCGCCTTCGCGGCGATGACGCTAAGAAAGCTGATAGGACTTTACAAGGTGCTTATTTCTCCGTACCTTCCGCCCTCATGCAGGTTTATTCCGACATGCTCTATGTATGCGATGGAAGCGCTCGATAAGCATGGACTGGCGAAAGGGCTTATTTTAACGGTCACGCGCGTGGGCCGCTGCAACCCGTTCTGCAGGGGCGGTTACGATCCCGTTCCATAGAGCCGCCGGGTACTTATACTTTCGACCGCGATTTCCACGAGTTTCCCCCCTCCCATCAAGGAAAAGATCCTTGCGCCATGTCGTAGTTCGCGCGTGCCAGCGTACCGGTGTTCCTTTTTGTAACTCTTGCGGTTCGCGGCTGACGACATCATTAAAATCTCAGAAGGATGGATAATGGAAAAGAGAACTTTGCTTGCAGTCGTGCTCGCCCTGGGAGTCTGGCTCCTGTGGTCCTATTTTTTCGTGCGGCCCCAGGCCCCGCAGGACGGGCAGGCCCCGGTTACGGAGGAGCGCGTTGAAAAATCGCCGGATACCCCTGCAGTGCGGGAAGTACCGCGCGCCCCGGCGGGAGGCGTTATAACGGTTCGAGGCGCGGCGAAGGAAGAATACATAACCGTTACAACCGACAAGTACACGATTGTATTGACCAACAGGGGCGCGGCGATGAGGAGCTTCAAGCACAATGCCCGCAATACCGAGCTCGTGGTGGAGGACAGTGGTTTCCAGGCGAAAGGGGAATTTGATTTTTCCCTGCACCTGAGCGAGAACGAGTTTCTCCAGGGCTCCGCCCTGGATGAGGTTCTGTGGGGGAAAGGAAAGGTTTCGAACGAGGAAGTACAGTTCGTGGCCGCCGTCACCATGCAGGACGTGCCGGTGCGCGTCGAAAAGACCTACAGGTTCGTTAAGGATGCCGATTATTTCACCGTTTCGTACAGGGTGCAGAATACCGGCAGAAAAAGCGTGGTCTTCCCCGGAGGAGCGTTGATATTCTCAGCTTCGGATTTTATCGGGCCGGCGATGGACTTTGATAATACCTATAACCAGGTTCATGGTATCTATTCCGTGGACAACAGTTTCGAAAAGACATCGAAGGGCAGCGGTTTTTTCACGAAGGAAGGAATCGTTAAAAAGGAAAACGGCGTCATTCAGTGGGTCGGGATGATGAGCAGGTATTTCCTGCTCATTATGATTCCGGAGGATTTTTCGGGAAGCGGCGTGATCTCGGACAACAGGCCCGGAACCGGATTCAGGACCGGGATGTATCTTCCACTCGACGAGTTGAAGGGAGGGGAGATTCTTTCCAAAAACTTCAAGGTCTACGCGGGCGAGAAGGACAAGGACAAGCTAAAGGCCGTATCGGAGAGCGTCATAGACGCGGCCGATGTGAGCAAGTGGATAGAGCCGATACGCGATTTTCTACTTTGGGCGTTGCTGAAGATAAACATCCTTTTCGGTAACTTTGGCTGGTCGCTGGTGGTCTTCTCAATCATTACGAAAATAATCCTTCTTCCGTTGACCCAGAAATCGACCGAATCGATGAAAAAGCTTCAGGCGCTCAATCCACAGATAACAGAGCTCAGGGAGAAATTCAAGGACAAGCCCGAGCTGCTTAACAAGAAGATCATGGACCTCTATAAAAAGAACAAGGTCAACCCGGCGAGCGGTTGTCTGCCGCTGCTGCTGCAGATGCCCTTCTTCTTCGCGCTTTACAGCGCGCTGATCAACGCGATCGATCTCTGGCAGGCGCCGTTCATACTGTGGATTAAGGACCTGTCGCTTCCTGATACGGTATTCCAGATATCAGGATTCAATATCAACATACTTCCTATCATAATGACGGGTACCACCTATCTCCAGCAGCGAATGACCACCGGAGAGGCGGTCGGCCAGCAGCAGAAGATGATGATGTTCATGCCCCTGATTTTCATCGTTATATTCTGGAACATGCCGTCGGGCCTGGTGCTTTACTGGATCATGCAGAACGCCCTGCAGATGCTGCACCAGTTCTACATCAACAGGAAGGGGAGCAGGAAGAATGCGGAATGATCTTTTCTCGTGCGATTCGTCCCCCGGCGGGGCATCGCACGATACATTTGAACTGCCGCAATCGTGAGGATATTCGCATTTCAACCCGCCGCCGGCGGGCGGGAGGCGGTATCCCTGACTTGCGCGGCAACTCTATTATTTCGGAGAGGAGGCGAATATGAAGGTGTTGGAGATTGAGGGTAAGACGGTTGAGGACGCAACACGAAAAATGATGGCCGAGCTCAATATCGACGACGTCTCACAAGTGAAGATGGAGGTGCTTGACCAGGGGAAAAGCGGAATATTCGGGTTCGGTGTTTCCAGGCCCGCCAAGCTTCGCGTTTATTATAACGACATCGCCGAGGACGTTGGCGAGATGACGAAGGAAATACTTGTCACGATACTGAAAAAGATGGAAATCGAAGGCACGGTCAGGGATATCAAGGAAGGTGAAAACAAGGTTTATGTCGAAATAGAGAGCCCTAAGTCCGGCCTGATCATCGGCAAGAAGGGCAAGACGCTCGAATCGCTGCAGTTCCTTGTGAACCTTATGGTGAACAACCGGACCAAGAGCGACAAGAAGATCATTCTCGACATAGAGTCATACCGAGCCAAGCGCGAAAAGACGCTCAGGAAGCTTTCGAAGGAGATAGCGCTCAAGGTTATCAAGACGGGGAAGCCCTGGA
>JBFZEY010000017.1:0-3469 GCA_041306625.1 Spirochaetota bacterium
TTATGAACTTGTTGATGAAATTACATTGCTTCAGGTCCAGGATGGTTTCCAGGGGGAGTCCCGGAAACGAGTATTTCTTCTTGAGCACGCCGCTGTTGTCGGCAATTACGAATTTCGCGTCGAAACTTCCCGGGAAGCTCCCGCCGTTCAACACGTAGGTGTCGTGAATGGCGTCGGCCCGCGGCTGGAGCTTTTCGGGAAGGGGTCCCTGTGAGAGGGCCTTGTACACCAGGCAGATGTTGTCATTGATGCGGGCTATGTTCTGGTAGAGGCTGGTGTAGCGTGACGCGTCCGGTATTGAGAGCTCGAGCCTGCGGAAAAGGTTGGAAAGTATGTCGACCGCGAGCGGGGTGTTGTCGGTTACAATCTGCTGAAAGCCCCCTTCTTTGATGGGGTACTTCGAGACATACGAGTCTTCGATGGCCCGTATGGATTTCTTGTACGGCTCGGCAAAAAGGATGCTCAGACCCGAGATCAGGTTCTTCTCCTTGATGGTGCCGACCCTCTTGCTCTTGGAGAGGAGTATGTCGGTATGGAGCTCTTCATATTCCGGCGGTGCAGAGAGTATCTCGATCGCGCCGCTGTGCATATAGTACATGAACCGGGGCTCCTCTCACTGGCGGATGAGAAGCTGTACCTTTTTAACAAGGTCGCCTTTTGAGCTGTCTGAGCTGGGGGTCATTGTCTGCTTTCTCTGTTATCGTTTCGGTGCGGCGGTGCCCGGCACGGCTCCCGACCGCCTCACACCGGACGGGGCGAACATGCCTCACCCCGCCGCATCCACGGTTTTAACACGGATCGAATCGAGACCATGGCAACGGAAAGTAATGCTATATTAAATAACGGCATTTTCAATAAATAAATTTAGAGGGTCTTCTTTTTTATCGAAGAGAGGTATTCGTCCCATTCGGCCGGGAGGAGGTTCTTCTTTCTGTTGTTGCAGTCCTTGCATGCGGCGACGATGTTGAAACGCTCCGATTTCCCGCCGCGCGAGAGCGGGATAAGATGGTCCATGGTGAGAGCGGCCGGTTGCACGCGGTTTCCGCAGTAATGGCATATCCCCGGGGCGACTTTCTTGCGCCACCATGCGGTCGAGCGTAACTCGCGCGCCCGGTGCTTTTCGCGTGATGCGTCTTCCTCCGCCGTGTTGAGGAATTCTCCGGTGCCGGCAGGGCGCCGTCGGGCGCTCTTTGGTCTGTCGTCATGCCGCGTCATCGGTTCATCCTGTAGTTTTGCTCCGTTTACTCAAAACGATCCTCCACTCCCGGCCTGTAGCCGTTTATGAACGAGAGGCCGTCCATCACCCTTTTTGTCCCGGGCTGAAGCGACAGTATCTCGATCCAGCCGTCCGCGGTACCTGCAAACAGCCGCTTCTTCTGATGGATTAGCACTTGCCCGGGCGCGTAGGGCTCCCCGGGGCCGCCTTCGGCGGGCTGTGCGGTCTTCCAGATCTTGATATGGGCGCCGCGAAAGCCCGTCCAGGCGCCGGGTCGGGGGTTTAAACCCCTCGTTAGATTGTGGATACTCATCGCCATTGTGTTCCAGTTGATGTGCGCGAGTTCGTGGTCAATCTTTCCGCAATAGGTGGCTTCCGTATCGTCCTGGGGGCGCGGCCTTGCGTCGCCGCTGTCGAGGAGGTCGATTGCCTTCAGCAACAGTCCCGCGCCGAGCGGCCGCACCGCGTCGTAGAGGTCTGCGGCCGTGAAGTCATCGGGAATGGGAAGCCTCTCCTGTACGATGATGTCGCCCGCGTCGAGGCGTTCGTTGATCATCTGCACCGTAACGCCCGTCTCGGTCTCGCCGTTAATAAGCGCCCACTCAACGGGGGCCGCTCCGCGGTAGCGCGGCAGAAGGGAGGGGTGGAGGTTGATGGTTCCAAGTCGCGGCATCTCGAAGACCTCGCGCGGAATAATGCGTCCGAACGCGACGATGACGAACAGATCGGCGCCTTCGAGCCCGAGCGCGTCGATGAAACGTTTTTCTTTCAGGTTTTCGGGATGATGGAACCGAATGCCGTGTTCGAGTGCAACCTCCTTGGCGGGGCAGCACTGGACTTTCAGGTGGCGGCCGCAGGGTTTGTCGTCGTTGCTGACGATAAAAGCGACATCGTGGGCCCTGGCCAGTTCCCCGAGGCAGTAGGCCGCTATCTGCGGCGTTCCGAAGAAGCCTATCCTCATTTCCTATTATTGAGCTTTTTAATTTTTTTAAGTTCTGCGGTGAGCTCTTTGCGGTCATGGTCTTCGAGATAATCGATGAAGAGTTTCCCATCGAGATGGTCGACCTCGTGCTGGAGGACGCGCGCGAGGAGGCCCCGTGCGTCGAAGCTCATTTCCTTACCCTCAGGCGTTACCGCCTTTACCGATATCTCGAGCGGCCGGGTAATTACGGCGTTGATGCCCGGCACCGACAGGCAACCCTCCTCGTACGGACCGAGTTTGTCCGAGCGGGCCGTGATGACGGGATTGATAAGCGCAAGGATCGGCCCCTTGTACGACTCGATATCGAGTATCAGCAGCCGCTGCGATACGCCCACCTGCGGCGCCGCGAGGCCGATACCGCGCGAGCCGTACATCACGTTGAACATGGACTCTATTAGGTCGATCGTTTCCTGGTCGATATTGCTGATCTCACGGGCTATTTCCCGGAGGGTTTCATTTCCATAAAAGACGAGATGATTGTTCGTGCCTTCCATCCTCAGTATCTCCGCACTGCACGGTCGATGGTGTCCGGTCGCCGCGCGGTCGAAACATGCGGAATATGCATCCCGTGTCCCGCCGGGCGTTTCCGGATTTTGAGATAGTTACAATATACCATGAGATACATATTAATCAAGTCTCCGGCGGTTTCTTTCCGGCGCGGTAGCGTAACTTTTGCGCCATGCGGATATTTAATCAAGGAATTATTTGTCAGGGGGATTTCGCGTGGAAAAGTATTGACACCCCATTCTTCCGGTATAAACGTGCATATTCCCGACGCCGGCTAGGGAGTGGTTCCGGCAGGCGCGGGTTAAGACTTTAATCTTTACGGGAGGTTCCCCGGGGAATGAAGGAGCGCGGGGTGGTGCATTGCGGATCTGCTCTTCGGCTGGCTGTCGCCTTGACGGTCGTCCTGCTGTGCGCTCCGCCGGCCCTGGCGGCCGTCGACTCCGCTCCGGAGATGCAGATCGAGCGGGTACTCGACGACTACGCGCGCGTACTTTCCACCAGGGGCTGGAAGGTCTTTCGCGATGAACCCGGTGCGCTCAGGGCGTACCGCCTGCGTAACGATTACGAGGAGCTTCGGACAGTGATTAACGGCTCCCGGGACGGCGACTTCGAAACGTATGACGTTCGCATGTCCTACGACGGGACGGAACGCGAACGAAGTTTCCGCATACGCAAAGCCGGGTCCGATACGGCCGGGACGGATCCCCTAAGGGTGCTGCTTCCCTATCTGCTCGAAGCGCTGGAATACCGCGGGCCGCGCCGCC
>JBFZEY010000018.1:0-10296 GCA_041306625.1 Spirochaetota bacterium
GCGGCGTCCGGGAACACCACGGTCCCGATATCCCGCCCGTCCATGATAAGCGATTCGCGTCCGCTCCACGATCGCAAAAGGCCGTTCACAAAATTCCTGATTCCCGGATCGTCGGAAACGGTCCCGATATTCCGCGCGATCAGCTCGTCACGTATCGCGCTCGAGACGTCAATTCCGTTCAACGAAGTGTGCACGCGCCCCTCGGGATCAAAACGCTGGGCGATCTCCAGGCCGTCCAGAAAAGCGGCATAACTCTTGCCTTTTTCTAGGCTTCCGAAACGGCCCAGCAGGAAGTGTGTCACCGCACGGTAAATGGCGCCCGAATCGATGTAGCGAAGCCCCAGCCGTCGGGCAGCCTCGCGCGAGACGCTGCTTTTCCCCGAACCGGCGGGCCCATCCACCGCCACCACGATCCGCTTTCCGCCCATTACCCGATGCTCCTCCTGAAAGCCCTCGCGCGCTCGAGGAAGCGCCGACCGTCCACATCATGCCCTTCTTCCGTGATAAAACGTCGAATATATTCCAGTTTTCCAATTAGTTCATCGATCCCGCCGACAATGTTCCCTCCATTCGCCGCAGCAATATCCGTCCACATGTCCGGTGAGCCCATGGCGATACGCGTGAGGTCACGGAAACCGCTGCCGATAAACGGCACCACATCGGTACCGGTGGAGGCGTCCGCGACGAGATCGGCGACGGCGCAGGCGACCAGGTGCGGTACATGACTCGTCAGTGCGACCAGTCTGTCGTGGGCCTGTGCGTCGCAGCGCACGATGCGCGAACCGACCGATTCCCAGAAACGCTCCACGGCCGCGATAATCGTTTCGCCGTTTTTTTCATGGGGCGTGATGATGACCGAGGCCCCGCGGTACAGCGACCCGCTCGAGTGTTCGTAGCCTGATTGTTCCGAACCGGCCATGGGATGACAGCCCACAAATCGGCCGCCGTGCGCATGCGCGGCCGCGAGCCCGACAAGCGGTCCCTTGACACTGCCGACGTCGATGACAACGCAGTCTCCGAGGTCCGGATGGTCAAGGAGCCTTTTAAGCGAATCGATTGATGAAAGCACGGGGGATGCGATGACCACCAGATCCATCCCCGCGGGAGAAAGCTCATCCAGGGGAAGCGCGCGGCCGATCGTCCCGTCCGCAAGCGCGGAAGAAAGTCGCGAGACGTCGCGCGCGAACGCGGTTATGTCCACGGAAGAATCGATTTCCTTAAGGGCCCGGCAGAGAGAACCGCCCAGAAGGCCAAGGCCCAGCACCGCCACGCGACGGAACATCAGGGAAGGTCCCTGTCCAGCGCCCGCGCGATTTTGCGGATCCTGTCAATCATCGCGACGAGGGTCTTTGCGTCGATGGTCTGCTGGCCGTCGGAATGCGCGTCTTCGGGGCGGGGATGGGCCTCGACCATGACCCCGTCGGCGCCCGCCGCAATAAACGCGTACGCGGCCGCCGGCACATAATCTTTAAGACCCATGGCGTGGCTCGGGTCGCAGAGCACCGGCAGATGGCTGAGCCCCTTGATTACGGGCACCACCCCGGCGTCGAGCGTGTTGCGTGTTATATCCTCGAAGGTGCGAATGCCGCGGGGACAGAGCACAACTTTCCTGTTCCCCTGCGAGAGAATATACTCCGCCGACATTAAAAATTCATTCACCGTGGCGCTCATGCCCCGCTTCAACAGCACCGGCTTGTCAATCCTGCCGACCTCTTTGAGCAGGTTGAAATTCTGCATGTTCCTGGTCCCTATCTGCAGAATGTCGACGTGCTCGGCGACCACGCCCACATCGCGCGGGTCCATCACCTCGGTAACGATGGGCAGGCCTGTCTCGGCCTTGGCCTTGGCCAGAAACTTGAGCCCCTGGACACCGAATCCCTGGAAGGAATAGGGAGAGGTGCGCGGCTTGAATGCCCCGGCCCGGAAAATGTGTCCTCCCGATTCCTTCACCATCTGCGCATGCTCAACAACCTCGCGCTCTCCCTCCACCGAGCAGGGACCGGCGATGATCACTATGTTTTTCCCGCCTATCTCGATGCCGTTTACGCGGATGACGCTTCGGTCCGGCTGTGTCTCACTCGATACAAGTTTGAACGGCTTCAGGATGGTCTTTACCGACTCCACACCGGCGATCGCCTCGAGCGGCTGCTCACGGATTATGTCCTCGTCGCCGATGACGGTAATAATGGTACGCTGAACGCCGGTGGATACGTGCGGCTCCAGTTTGAGCGATCGTATCTTGTCTACGATATGATCGATTTCTTCCTTACTGACATTGGGTTTAAGTACTATAAGCATGATGCACTCCAGTTGCCGAGGGGTGATGAATGCGCAGGGAAAACGTCTCTACTTCTCCGCCGGATACGAGCCGAGGATTTTCAGGAAAATGAGGTCTTCTTTCATCTTCTCGACCGCGCTCAGTGCGATCGTACTATCCCTGTGACCGATGAAGTCAATGAAAAAATTGTACTCCCACATCTTTTTCTTGTCAGGGCGCGATTCGATCTTGGTCATATTAATTCCCGTTTCGTTGAAGGGCCTCAGGAGATCGTAGAGCGCGCCCGGCTTGTCGCGCACTGCGCAGATAATCGATGTTTTGTCCCTGCCCGAGGGCGGATTGTCGTGCTCGCCGATGACGAAAAAACGGGTGTAGTTCTGTCGCGAGTCTTCGATGTTCGTGGCAAGAACGTTGAGCCCGTAGATCTCCGCCGAGGCGTGCGAGGTAACGGCCGCCGCGAATTTATCCCATGAAGCCGTTTCCGCGGCGAGCGAAGTCGAACTAACGTTATGCATTTCGGCGTCGGGCAGGTTCTTCCTGAGCCATTCCTTGCACTGGCCGAACGACTGCGGGTGCGAATAGAGCTTTTTAATGCTCTTAATGTCCTTCGAGACCGACACCAGGCTGTATGACACGCGAAGATACTTCTCCGCGGTGATCTTCAGCTCGGTTTCCATCAGCTCGTCGAGCGTGTAGGTCACCGCACCCTCGGTGCTGTTCTCTACCGGCACCACGCCGTAATCCGCGCGACCCTTTTCCACCTCGACGAAAACATCGTGTATGCTTTTTACGGGAATGCCCGCCGCTGAAACGCCGAAGACCTCCAGCATGGCCGAATGGGTAAAGGTGCCCTCGGGACCCAGGTAGGCCACCGCCGGGGGTCTGACGGCGCTCACCGAGAAGGCCGAGAGGTCAGTGAAAATTTTTTTAACAAGCTCGTGCGACAGCGGGCCCGTGTCGAGCGACTCGAGGAAGGAGCTGAGCTCTTTCGCCCGCGCCGCGGAGAAGAGGTCTTCCCCGGGGGGGAGGCTCTTCAGTTCCTCGATCTGGATTTTGCAGCGCTCGGCGAGAAGGTCAACGATCCTTTTATCCAGCTCCACTATACGCTTGTCCATCACGCTATTCCTCGTTCTCGAAGGAAAACTCCTTAATCTCGGAAAGCTTCGGGAGGTCGGACAGCCGATTGAGGCCGAAGTATCGCAGAAACTCGTCGGTAGTGCCGTAGCACAGCGGCCGCCCGGGCAGCTCCTTTCTCCCGACGGGCTTGATGAGGTTTTTTTTCATGAGGTTCGCAACCATCATGCGGGACGAAACGCCGCGGAGTTCCTCGATCTCGGCAAGCACGATCGGCTGCTTGTACGCGATGATGGAAAGCGTTTCGAGCATTCCCTTCGAAAGCCCTTCGCGCCGGGCATAGCCCATGATGCGTCGTATCTGCGTGGAGTAGCGCCTGCTGGTCATGAAATGATAGCCGTTCGAAATTTCGAATAGCTTTATTCCACCGTCCCGCTCCTCGTACTCGTCCACGAGCGAGTCCAGTATTATCTTCGCCTGCTGGGCGTCAACACCCAGGTTTTTCACGAAAAAGGAGAGCGGCAGCGGCTCGTTTGAAAGGAACAACAACGCCTCGAACAGGCCGGCGAGGTCAAGTTCCTCCTGCGGAGCCGTATCCCGGTCTTCGTCAGTTTGCTCGGCTATACGATCGCCCGGCCCGGTCTCGGCCGGCGCTGCCGCATTCAGGTTGTCGGTCAATTCTTCGCTGTTGCCCATATCACATCCGGTTCGTCCTACGCCGGTTGTTCCGCTTCCGCACGGAGCAGGCGAATATCCCCGAACACCCGGTGCTGCATTATCTTCAATTTTCCAGTTTTAACCATCTCGAGCATTGCCAGGAAGGTCGCCACGATCTCCGCCCGGGACGGCTTCTGAGTAAAGATCTCCGCGAAGAGAACCTGCTCTTTCTCTTTCAGCAATTCGGTAATGAGCGCGATTCTGTCGCTCACCAGTATTTCGTCAAATACAATTTCCTTCTGCTCGATCTCCCGGGTCGAATCCATCACCTCCGCGAAAGCGCTCAGCAGATCGAAAAGCGACACCTCGATCAGCTCTGGCTCGGCTCCCCCGGTTTCAACGGGATTGACGCGCGAGTAGGCGTCGGCCTGAAGCTCGAACATGCGCCGGAAACTCCTGGAGGCGTCCTGGTACTTCTTGAACTCCAGCAGCCGCTGCACCAGTTCGGGCGGCAACGGCGGTATGAAATACTCGTCTTCCAGTTCCCCGCCCGGCAGAAGCGCCTTCGACTTGTAATACAGCAGTTCAGACGCCATGACGATAAAATCGGATGCCACCTGGATGTTCATCTGCTCCATTAGCTTGAGATAGGCTATATACTGTTCGGTAATGCTCGAAATCGATACATCCGTAATTTCGATCCGGGCCTTCTTGATCAGGCCCCAGAGGAGATCGAGCGGGCCGTCGAAGTTCTCGATGTGTATGACCGGACGGCCATCGTCCTTCCCGGGGATGGACTCTTTTTCGTTTTCCTGCATGAGGGAAAAAACCGTCACCTCTTTATAATGACGGGCGGAGAGCCTTCTCTCCGCCCTGTGCTGTATGCTTCGTCAAGCGGGGCCCGGCCGCCGCTGCGGCGTGCCGGTTTATCGGTTCAGGCCAGCGCCTTTTCGGCGGCCTTCTGGAGTCTTTCGGGAGGAAAGGGTTTAACGACAAAATCCTTTACGCCGATCTTTATCGCTCGTGTAAGAAGATTTTCCTGGCCCAGCGCCGTTACCATTATAATCCGGGCCTTCGGATCAAGGGTCAGGATTTCCTCCGCGGCCTGGATACCGTCTTTTTCCCTCATCGTGATGTCCATTGTAACCAGATCAGGCTTCATCTTTTTATAGAGCTCGACCGCCTGATTGCCGTTTTCCGCCTCGCCTATCACCTCATGTCCTCTTGGCACCAGGGCGTCCTTCACAAGCGTCCTCATGAATTTCGCATCATCAACAATAAGGATTGTAGCCATTTCCCCACTCCATATTCAAGGCATTAGCGTCCGCTATACTCTCGGCATCACAGTCTACAAACGACCGATAAAGTGTTCAAGAAAAATTTACGATACCCGCGCAAATAATTCCGTCCGCCGCAATATTGCTCAGGAGTGTTCCAGGATCGTTTCGGCTATCCGGTACAGCGAAACAACCTTGTCGATCGCTCCGGCCTGGATCGCAACCCTGTTCATCCCGTAAACTACCGATGTATCTTCGTCCTGGGCGATTGTGTATCCGCCCTTTTTCCGGATACGGGATATACCGTCGGCACCGTCCTTTCCCATTCCCGTCATTATCACCGCAACGGAATCGCCTCCAAAGAATTCTGCGACCGAATCAAACAGAACGTCGATCGACGGGCGGTGTCCGGAAACCTTCTCACCCTTAAATACCCGCAGAACCTTCTCGCCGGCGTTTGCCTCTATCCGCATATGCGAATGCCCGGGCGCGATATACCCGAAACCCGGACGCACCCTGTCACCGTCCTCGGCCTCTTTGACGTTCAGGCCGGAATTCATGTTGAGCCGCTCGGCAAAAGCCCGCGTGAATCCCTCGGGCATGTGCTGCACCACCAGTACGGGCGAGCCAAAATCGGATGGCAGGTTCTGGAATACCTGCAGGAGCGCCGACGGGCCGCCGGTCGATGTACCGATGGCCACCACCCTTTTGCCCGGTTCCCCGGACCGCGGGGCTTCCGTTTTTCGCGCTTCAGGCTCCCGGCGCTCGGGGGGCCCGCTGGGATGAAGCTTGATTTTTGACTTGTAAACCGATTTGACTTTCCGTATGAGCAGGTCGGAAATTTCGTCCACCGAAATAGAAAGCGCCGTGGAGGGCTTCGGGATAAAATCAACTGCGCCGTATTCAAGCGCCCGGAAGGTGGCCTCGGCCCCATGCTGGGTCAGAACGCTCATCATGATGACCGGCTTCGGATTGGTCTCGATAATCTGACGCAGGGCCTCGAGACCATCCATGATGGGCATCTCTATGTCGAGCGTGATGACGTCGGGGTTCAGCGTCTGGTTTTTAAAGATGGCGGTCTTGCCGTTATTCGCCGTCCCAACTACCTCGATACCGGGGTCCTTCTGCAAAATATCCGAAACGATCTTCCTTACCAGCGCAGAATCATCGACAACCAGAACTTTTATCTTCTCCGGCATGGGCCCCTTATCTTAACCGTTCCACAATCTTCTTCAGCGACTCCGTCTCGGGGAGCACCATGAGCTTCCCGATGACCCTGTCGTTCTGGTAGTAGAATTCCGTGTCCATCACCAGAACGTAATCGTTGGATATATTGTGCAGTACCAGGATCGAATCAAGAATCGACTGCATGAAGTCATGCACGACGGTCGGCACCGTGGGCTTAATCGCTATCGCAGTCTTCTCGGAGATGACGTTGACCACGGACGACCCCACGATGTTCGTCACTTCCTTAAGGGCCGATTCGCCGTCCTCGTCGAGCTCGCGCGTTTTGCCGCTTTCGATACCGTACAGCATATCGATGAGTTCAAAGCCGGCCTCCTCCGCAAGACCGAAAAGTATCGTACCTTTAATGTCGCCCACCAGCGGCATATAGACGCCGATATAGACGTTATCAACCTCGCCAAAATTCTCCGGGACCTTTTCAACCGGAAGGAGTTCGACCGTCGGGATGGAAAGGTCTATCTGCTTGCCGAGTATCTTCGACAGCGATTCCGCGGCGTTGGTGATACCCACGTTGGCGAGCACCTGCACACGCTCCATGTCCTCCTCGGTAATGCCCAGCGACTTCTTGATATGGCCGTCGGGTTCGCCGCTCTCGACGGTGGCCCGAATACTGTCTTTCAACTCATCCTTGAACGATCTGAGGACGTCGCGCACCTTCGCCTCGATAGCTGATTCGTCCTCCCCGGCCTTCAGGGCGCTTTTCGCCGGTGCGGGAGCCGCAACAGCCTTCGACGGTGCGGCAGGAATCGTATCCCGGCGCTCGAATATGATATCTTCCTTTATCTTTTCGACCGGGGCCTTCTCGGTCCGCACGGCCTCCTTTCGCTGAGATATATCCTTTGCATGGGGCGCGGGAGCCGCCGTTTCTTTTTTAATTGCAGGTTCCTGAAGGTCCTTCTCCCTTCTCTCCGTGGCGGAACGCTGGAGGTCGGTGATTTCCCTGATTTCCTCGACCTGTGCGGACTTCCGCCCCACAACGCGCTGGCGCTGCATCCGTGAGAGCCGGTCCTGGTCCGTAATCACCCTGTTTATCATGGAGGCGATATCGAGGATGAGGCAAATGCTGCCGTCGCCCAGGATGGACGCGCCGGAGAGCCCCTCCACATTGGCGTAATTCTGTTCCAGCGACTTGATCACGATCTCCTGTTTGCCTTCGAGATGGTCGACGATGAGACCGATCTTTCTGTTCCCGTAGCCCACAACGACTACGGGCACCTTGCGGTCGTCCTCTATACCGCTTTCGGTCCCGACGAACTCGTTGAGCCGCAAAAGCGAAAGGATTTCCCCTCTAAGGTTGATGACTTCGTGCCCCTCGATCGTCGTTATATCGGCGTACGAGATCTTGATGGTCTCGATAACGTCGGAAAGCGGAATGGCGTACAGCTCATGGCGCACCTTGACCATGATCGCCGGTATGATGGCCAGCGTCAGGGGGAAGGAGAGTAAAAATCGCGTCCCCATTCCGGGCTCGGTCTCGATGGTCACATTACCATTCAGCTCGGAGACGATCTCCTTTACGACGTTCATGCCGACGCCGCGTCCCGAAATATCGGTCACGACGTCGGTGGTCGAGAAACCCGGATTGTAGATAAAATTATACACTTCCTCGTTGTCCATGTTCGCCAGCATCTCCGGTGACGCCAGCCCCTTTTCGAGCACCTTTTTCTTTATCCGGCTCGCATTAAGCCCGCGGCCGTCGTCGCTCACTTCCACGAATATCTGGTTGCCCGACTGGTAGGCGTTAAGCGCCACCATTGCGACGTCGGGCTTGCCGAGCTTCCTGCGTTCTTCGGCGGTCTCGACCCCGTGATCGATCGCGTTCCGGATAAGATGCATCAGCGGTTCACCGATTGCATCGATGACCTTTTTATCAAGCTCGGTTTCCTCGCCTTTAATCTGCAGCGTCACCAGCTTCCCGAACTCCTTGGCGAGGTCGCGAACAAGGCGGTTGAACCGGGAGAATACCTGGCCCACGGGCACCATCCTCGTCTTCATGATACCGCCCTGCAGGTCTTTGGCGATCCGGGACATCTGGTCCATGCGGTTCTTGAATTCGTTGGTGATGGACTTGTCGAAACTCGCCTTGCGCATTTCTTCATAGAGGCGGAAAAAACCGGAGTTGGCGATGACCAGCTCTCCCACGTTGTTTAACAGCAGGTCGAGCTTGTCCACAGAGACCTTTACTATCTTGATCGCGGTGGTCTTCCTTCCGTCCTTTCTTCGAATAGTCTCTATCTTGTATTCTTCCTCTTCGTCGTCATCCACTTCCTTTTCTGCGAGATAGTCGGCCGGGGTAACACCCTCCCTCGCCTCCTCGCTGAACAGCGTTTCCTTTTCGTGGAATTTCAGCACCATCTTGTCGTTGTTTTTGCTCAGGCTTATTTTTTTAAGATCTATCCGTATAACCTGGTCGAGCCCGCACGCCCTGCGCACGTTTTCCACCGCGGCCGTGGTGAGGATCACCATTTTGAATACATCGCTCTCGTTATTTTCGCGAAGCGCGTCCAGCGACGGCATCATCGCCACGATCGCGGCTATCTTCTCGAGGTTGGCATGGACAAGCTGCGCCTTGATCCACTTCATCTGAGCGGACGGATCGACGAAAACGATCACCTCGCAGCACGACATGCCGCTCTCAAGTCCGTCTTTGACCTGCCGCATCTGCGCGGCGGTAAGCGTTGTCTTGGGGATGTTCTCGATCTCCGGCACGGCCTTTGCCGGGCGTTCCGCGGGCGATGCAGCCGCTGCATACTCGCCGATATCCCTGATCCGTGCGATGATCTCCGAAAGGTCCTGCTCGGGTTTTTTACCGGAACCGACCGTGTCGATGACCGAGCTTATTACGTCAAAACAGCTGAACAGGACGTCCACGATCGTCGGCGTCACCTGCATGGTCTTGTCCCGGATCCCCTGCAGCAGGTTTTCCATCTTATGGGCCAGGTCGCTCAGATCGTTAAGGCCGACGAACGCCGCTGAACTCTTAAGCGAGTGCGCCGCCCTGAAAATATTATTGATAATGTCGTCATTGTCGGGATTCTTTTCGAGCTCAAGAAGGTTCTGGTTGAGCTCCTGGAGCTGTTCGTCAGCCTCTTCAAGGAAAATGTCCTGATATTCACCCAAGGAAAACGTCATGGCCGCACCCCGCGCATTATTGTAGAATCGTCCGCTCCCCCCGACGGTACGAATCCGGCGGGGCACCGCATCTGCCAGTATTACATATAACCGTAGGCCGTTTTCTCCCCATCGGAGCGCGAGAAGAGAATACTGTCAAGATTGAGAATAACGACAAGACGTCCGGAAACACGTCCTATGCCCCTGATAAACTCGTCCGATATACCTTCTATCAGGTCCGACGGGGGATCTATGTTTCTACCGGGCATGCGAATAACCTGGTAGACGTTATCCACCAGTAGTCCCACCAGTTTCTCGCCGGTTTCCACCACGATGACGCGCGTAAGGTCGGTGATAATGCCCTGCGGCATGGCAAAGCGGAGGCGCACATCGACGACCGGTATCACGGACCCCCTGAGGTTGATGACCCCCTTTATATACTCCGGGGTATTCGGAAGCCGCGTTATCTCGGGCATCCTGATGATTTCATGCACCTGAAGAATATTAATTCCATATTCAACGTCATCCAGCATAAAACTCACGATCTGTACAATCTCGCTTTCCGAAACGGCCGAGTCGGCACCGTCTCCGGCGGTCACCGCCGTCACCCTGTTTACCATCTGCGTCAGTTCGTTTATATTCATTTGCCAAAAC
>JBFZEY010000019.1:0-3591 GCA_041306625.1 Spirochaetota bacterium
GATTACGGGGCCTCGTTCGCGAAAGACCTCGGCGATATTGCGTCATTCAATATCGGCGTGCTGTATGTTTCCTATCCCTTCTACGACGACGCCGATCCCGCGGCGACCAACCCGTCGTTCATCGAGGGAACGCTTGGTCTGGGCCTCAAGACAGTGCTCAATCCGCGAGTCGATTTCTATTACGATTACTATGTAAAGGAAAACGCAAACAAAACTCCCCGGGACGAAGACTATTACGCAAAATTCTCCCTGGCACAGGAATTCGCGAAGACCGGCGACTCGGCCTTCACCGTATCGGCATGGGCGGGCTATTACAACAACGCCTACCTCGATGCGAAAGGATGGAGCGACGCCGGAGTCAGGCTCGGTTTCCTGAAGGACTTCGGCGGTACGGTCTTTGCCGCCGGCCTGTATTACGCTCGATCGCTCGACAGCGACTTCCGGCAGGAGTACGATCCGGACGAAGACGGCAGGGGCAGGATGAAAAACCACGTCTGGGCCGATTTCAGCGTTTCAAGAACGCTCTGATTAGCACCCGCATTCCGCAAAAAAGGTGCGCCCGCCGGCGCGCCTTTTTATTTTATCCACAGCGCGAAAAGCCGCACATTCGACAGACCGAACACCCGGACTCGAACTCGAGCGGACCATGGCAGTCGGGGCACACGCCCACCATCACCGCGTCCGAGCCCTTGCCGTTGGTCTCAGCGTCGTTTTTCGCGGCCTCGCTCCCACGATTGTCGCGGGAGTCCAGGCCGAGATGCCGTTCGAGCGCCTTGGCGATTGCGTCGGCGCATGAATAGATGCGCCCGCCCTTTTCCCATGCCTGGTTCGGGCAGCGCACTCCCTTCAGCTGCTTGATAATCTGCGCGGGCTCGATCCCGCAGCGCAGCGACAGCGAAATGAGCCGGCTGACCGCCTCGGTCTGGCTGGCCGCGCACCCGCCGCTCTTCCCCATCGTGGCGAACACCTCGAAGAGCCCCTCGTCGTCCTGGTTTATCGTAACGTACAGAGCCCCGCAACCGGTGGACATCTTGCGCGTGGACCCGAAGGTGACCTCACCCCGCGAGCGCGGCATGAGGTGACACGGCGCCTCAACCGCAGGCACGCCGGGCGCGGATTCGCGCTTTACTTCCAGCACCTGGTTCTCGCGCGAGCCGTCGCGGTACACCGTTACGCCCTTGCACCCCATGGCATAGGCCAGCCGGTATACCTTGTCTATGTCTCCGACGGTGGCATCTTTCGGGAAGTTCACGGTCTTCGATACCGCGTTGTCGACGAACCGCTGGAAGGCCGCCTGTGCCTTCACGTGGCTCTCCGGCGCTATGTCGTGCGCGGTGACGAAAACGCCGCGGACCTCCCCGGGGACCTCGTCGATGTGCGCGGCAGTGCCCTCGGCGGCGACGCGCTTCATAATTTCTTCGGAGTAGAACCCCTTTTCGCGCGCGACCTGCTCGAAGAGCGGATTGACCTCCACGAGCGCACTGTTGTCCATGACGTTTCGTACGAATGCGAGGGCAAAGATGGGTTCGATGCCGCTGGTGGTATCGGCAATGATGCTTATCGTTCCGGTCGGCGCGATCGTCGTGGTGGTCGCGTTTCGCAGCGGCGGCTCGCCCCGTTCGGCGAATTCGGATCGGGCGAAATTCGGGAAGGCTCCGCGGTCCGCGGCGAGCGCGCGCGAGGCCTTTTTCGACTCCTCCTGGATGGCCGACATCACCCCCTCGGCGATATCGATCGCCTCGTCCGAATCGTACGGGATGCCGAGCCGGATCAGCATGTCTGCAAAACCCATTATGCCCAGCCCGATTTTCCTGTTGGAGAGCGTCATCTCCCGAATCTCGGGCAGGGGATACCTGTTCTGGTCGATCACGTTATCGAGAAAATGCACGGCATCGCGCGTGAGGGCGGCAAGCTTTTCGTAATCGATCGAATACTCGTCAGCGTCCTTCGCGAGGACCCTGGCCAGATTGATGGATCCCAGGTTGCAGGACTCGTACGGCAGAAGCGGCTGCTCACCGCAGGGATTGGTGCTCTCTATCCTCCCCACTTTTTTAATCGGGTTCCCATCGTTGATGCGGTCGATAAAAACGATCCCGGGTTCGCCGTTTTGCCAGGCCTTTTTTACGATCAGATCGAATACGCTCCTGGCCCCAAGACGCGTTACGACACCGCCCGTTCGGGGATTGACGAGATCGTACTCCCCGTCGCTCTCCACCGCGCGCATGAAATCGTCGGTAAGCGCGACGGAGCAGTTGAAATTGGTAAGCACACTGCCGTCTTCCTTCGCCGAAATAAACTCGAGAATGTCAGGATGGTCGACCGCCAGTATTGCCATGTTGGCGCCCCGCCTGGTTCCGCCCTGTTTTACGGTTTCCGTCGCCGCGTTAAAGATGTTCATGAAGGAAACCGGACCGCTGGACACGCCGGTCGTCGAGCGCACCATGTCGTTTTTGGGACGCAGGCGCGAAAACGAAAAGCCGGTTCCACCGCCGCTCTTGTGGATGAGGGCCATGTTCTTTATGGCGTCGAAGATATCCTCCATGGAATCGCCGACGGGAAGCACGAAGCAGGCGGCAAGCTGCCCCAGCGGCCTGCCGGCATTCATAAGCGTGGGGCTGTTCGGGATGAACTCGAGCGAGGCCATCATCTCGTAGAACCTGGTCGCCGTCGCGCTCACCTCATGGAGCGATTTTCCGTAATTGAAATCGGCGGAGGCGATGAACCTCGCGATGCGCTCGAACATTACCGCCGGCGTCTCGACGACGCGCCCCTCCCCATCCCTGGCCAGGTAGCGCTTCTCCAGCACCACGGCCGCGTTGCCCGATAGTGCGGGTACCACGGCCGAGGATATGATTATTTCGTTCCAATCGGACTCTGTCTTGTTCGTGACTGCGGACACAAGCGGCCTCCACTGAGAAAAAATGCAATTTGAAAGGAGATTCAATATATTTACAACAACGACCGGCATCGCCTCAGCGCGGCGCGACCATCTCGCGAAAACGCCCGAAAAGATAGCGCGAGTCGTGCGGCCCGGGGCTCGCCTCCGGATGGTACTGCACGCAAAACATCGGAAGCCGGCGGTGCCTGAGACCCTCGACGGTGTTGTCGTTCAGGTTGACGTGGGTGATCTCGACGTCGTCCATGCCCTTCATTGACTCGATGTCCACGGCAAAGCCGTGGTTCTGGGAGGTGATCTCGACCCGCCCCGTTTCAAGATTTTTCACCGGCTGGTTCGCGCCGCGGTGCCCGAACTTGAGCTTGTAGGTGCGGCCGCCAAGGCCGAGTGCCATAAGCTGGTGTCCCAGGCAGATGCCGAAGCAAGGTATCTCCTCTTTAACAATGTCGCGCACCAGCGTTTTTGCGTACTCCACGGCGTCGGGATCGCCGGGGCCGTTTGAAAGGAATACGCCGTTCGCCCCGTCACCGATCGCCGTTTTAAGCGGGGTATTCCCCGGGTAGACGGTGATGGCGAAACCCTCCTCGTCGTGCTGGCGCAGGTTGTTTGTTTTTACCCCAAAATCGTAAACGGGGATCGGCGGCCGCTCCGGGCCGGCCCGGCCGAATTCATAGGGGCGATCGCAGAAGACCCTG
>JBFZEY010000020.1:0-3363 GCA_041306625.1 Spirochaetota bacterium
TTCGGAGAGCGAAATACAGGCCTCGTAGTTCCCCGGATTCAACTCGATGGCCTTCTTTAAATTATCGATTGCCTGTTCCAGGCGGGCCTTCCTGCTGCCGGGAAGCCTCCGGTTAAAGTAGATATAGCCGAGAAGAAGGTAGGCCCTGTCATGGTCCGGCTTCACGAACTTGAGCCGCTCCAGCGCCGCCGCCGCCGAGGCATAGTCGTTCAGGCGGCGATTGACCTCGTACTGGCCGATATAGGCCTCGATAAACAACGGGGCCTCATCGATGACCCCCGCATAGAGATCGCGCGCGCGCGCCAGGTCCCCTTTTTTTTCAGCCTCACGGGCCCTCTCGAAAAGCGCCCCCGTCTTCGCCCGCGCCAGCCGGTAGCTTGTCCGGAAATGTCGCTCCGCCGAGGCCCGGTCGTCGCGTTTCAGATAAAATCGCACAAGGCTTGCGTGGCCCTTCAGATGTTCCGGGTCGATCTCGATGCTCCTTGCGTAGTGACGAAATGCCGCTTCACGCTCGATGAAAAATTCGTAGAGTTCCCCCAGGGCGTAATGGACCTCGGCCTGGCGCTCGTCGATCTCGAGGGACCGCCGGTAATAATCGATGGCGCGCGATTTCCTGTTCTTTTTAATATATATCGAAGCGAGCATGTTGGCCGCCTCGTGACAGCCGGGATTGGCGTCCAGGCACTGCCCGAGATTGAAGATCGCGAAATCCAGCATGCCGCCCTCATACTGTAGGCGCCCCTTTTCCAGGTAATACTTCCAGCCCCTCGCGGAAGGGGAAGCCGTTCCGACCGCGATAAAAACCGAGAGCAACGCACATCCGAGCCGCGCGGTTTTTTTTATTGACAATTTATCCATATATAATAGTGGTATACCGATTTCAAGTGGTCAGGTAGCTCAGTCGGTAGAGCAGTGGACTGAAAATCCACGTGTCGACGGTTCGATTCCGCCCCTGACCACATTTTTTTCTTTCTTCGCAGGATCTCCTCCCCCGTTAAAATTAGCAACCAGAATTCTTCGGCGCACGATGGCTGAGGACCGCGCCCCGCGCATGCGATTCTTTTTCCCTCTTGACAAAAACCGCCCCCTCGCGTTCTTCTGAAAAAAGAATCCCGATCCCCGGAGTCGCCCCATGATTGATCCGAAATACATCAAAGACGATATTGCGATGCTCTACACGCTCCTCGAAAAGCGGAACATGAAGGGCGTGGTGGACCTTGACCGCTTAAAAAGCATAGACGATGAACGCCGCGTACTGATACAAAAATCGGACGAGTTGCGCGAAAAACGGAACAGGCTGTCAAAGGAAATCGGTCAGAAAAAATCGAAAAAGGAAAACGCCGACGAACTGATGGGGGAGGTCCAGGGGCTCTCCGACGGGATAAAGGGTTACGCGGACTCGCTCTCTTCGCTTGACGAGGAATTTCGCGACATGCACCTCTCGATCCCCAACATACTCCATGAATCCGTCCCCGACGGAAAAGACGAAAAGGACAACCCCGTGGTGCGGACATGGGGCGAGAAGCCGGTATTCTCCTTCACCCCCAGGCCCCATTACGAACTTGGCGTGGATCTGGGTATCCTCGATTTCGAGCGGGGGGTGAAGCTCGCGGGGACGCGCTTTTATGTCTACCGGGGACTGGCGGCGCGCCTCGAGCGTGCGATCATCAACTTCATGCTGGACCTCCACACGGGTGAGCACGGCTACCAGGAGGTCTTCGGCCCCTTCATCGTCAACGATGAGAGCATGACCGGCACCGGGCAATTCCCGAAATTCAAGGACGAATACTACCGGATCGAGCGCGACGGGCTCTCGCTCATCCCCACGGCCGAGGTGCCGCTTACCAACCTCTACCGCGACGAAATCCTTGAGTGCGAACAGCTTCCCCTCAAGGTGACGATGCAGTCCTCCTGCTTCCGGCGAGAGGCGGGCGCCGCGGGCAAGGATACGCGCGGGCTGATCAGGGTTCACCAGTTCCAGAAGGTCGAGCTGGTCAAGTTCGTGGAGCCGGAGACCTCGTTTGACGAGCTCGAGGGACTCACGCGCGACGCGGAGGAGGTGCTCAGGAGGCTTAACCTCCACTACCGCGTGGTACTCCTCTGCGGCGGCGACACCTCCGCCTCGTCGTCGAAAACCTACGACATAGAAGTCTGGATGCCGGGCATGGACCGGTACGTGGAGATCTCCTCCTGCTCCAACTTCATCGATTACCAGGCACGGCGCGCCAAAATACGCTACCGGAAGGGTCCCGGGCAGAAACCGGAGCATCTTCACACCCTGAACGGATCGGGGCTTGCCGCCGGCAGGACGCTCGCGGCGATCATGGAAAACTACCAGACCGAAGAGGGTGAGATCGCCATCCCGGAGGCGCTGAAGCGCTATATGGGGTGAGGTCGCTCGGGGCCGGGACCCGCCAGGGCCCCCTAGGCCGCTCCATCGATTTCGTAGCGTTGCCTGATGTCGTCGAGAAGGCGTTTCTCCTCGGGGGATATACTCTGGTCGGACTCGGCGGCCCTGCGCATCAGGTTGAAGATCTTCCTCTGTTTGCTCCGGTCCTCCGGCATGCGAATGACGAGGCGGCCGCTCTGCGCCATCTGGAAAAACGGCTCCAGCTTCGAAACATCGTATCCCCATTTTTTCGCCAGCCCGTCGGCGAACCGCCTCTCCTCCTCCTGGTAGACGCCGTCCGCGGCGATCATCACCATGACGTTATTGATGGCGTAATCCCGCACGTCGTAAAGCCTGTCGATGCTCTCCGGTTTAACCCGGTAGGTGAAGTTCGATTTGTGTTCTTCGAGATATTCCCCGTACTCCGCCATGGTCATGATGTCGGTGATGATCCATTCGGCGCCGGTGCTGTTGAGCGCCGAGCCGCAGTAACGGCACTCGACCGAAAGGGAATTTTCCACCGGGGCGCCGCAGCTCGGGCAGCTGTGCGCGTAGAGGGATCCCTTTGAAACGGCGGCCTTTTTATCGCGGCTCATGATGATGACCTCGGTCTGCGCTATCACGGACTGGTCGAGCTTTTCGGCCCTGCCGTTCTCCACCCTGACGCGCTGGAACGAGGATTTCACCGCGATGGCGAGCACATTTCTTCCTTCCTCCTCCGCGATGCCGATGAGGTGGACATTGTTCAGGTATATCCTGTTATAGGCCACCTGCGCGCCCGGTTCGGGCATCCCGATCTTGTTGAAGGCGGCGTCGCTTACGAAACGTCGCATGATCGCGGGTTCTCCCAGCGCGCGGGCGGTCATGATCTGGAGATAGCCGTTGCTCGCCTTGTCCTCGATGAGCTGCACGGCAAAGTCCTCGTTTTCATCGATGAGGCCGCGTATCTTTTCGGTAAGGCCCGCCGACGCGCC
>JBFZEY010000021.1:0-3482 GCA_041306625.1 Spirochaetota bacterium
CGAATAGAGAACGGTGGCGATTGCGGCCGCGGACAGTCCGAGAACGATATCGACGATGAAGAAACAGTCCTGCATGAAGGCCTTTCATTTAAATTTTATATTTCACTCTTACGATAGGATATGCGCGAATAGTATTCAATACCTTTTTGTAGCTATGCTGCGAGGATACGTATTTAGGGCCGTTGGTCCAATGTATTTCCCCTGTACAAATCTTCAAGCGTGAGCTCCGGTATCGGTGGCGTTCTGCCTCAGAAAGATTATTGAACCGGTCATACGCACCATACTTTTCGGCAAAGTATCTATATACCATTCCTTAAAATTTAAAATTAATTTTACAATCACAAGAAGGTGATATATAGGTGTTGAACGGCTATGGTTGCAGGGGTTGACGCGGTCTCGTGCGATTTATGTGAAGAGGAAAAACATTTCGCGCTGGTGCTTATGATCGGCAAAGTGGAAAGAACACTGCTTCTGGTAGATGACGAGGTACTGATTTCACTTGATCAAGCGGAAATCATTAAAGGCCTGGGCTACCATGTAGTAACGGCGGCAAACGGCGATGCAGCCGTCGACGCCGCCCTGCGCAATGATAACATCGACCTCATCCTCATGGACATAGACCTCGGCAGCGGGATCGACGGCATCGAGGCGGCCCGGCGTATTCTCGAAAAGCGCAGCGTACCGATCGTATTCCTCGCCTCGCACACCGAACGGGAGATGGTCGAGAGGGTCCGCGGTATCAGGCGTTACGGCTGTGTGCTTAAAAATTCCGGGGAGTTCGTGCTGAAATCGTCGAGTGAGATGGCCTTCGAGCTCTATGAGGCGCACGAAAGCCTGAGTACCAAGAACGAACAGCTGCGCAGTTTTTCAGACATGCTGCTGGGCATATTCGATCACAGCCCCCTCTTGATAAGCGAGTTCGACCTGGACGGGCGCTTCAAACTGGCCAGCCGTTCCGTCGGGAACCTCCTTGGCATGGAGCCCGATGACCTCATTGGCAAGCGTTTTCACGATCTCCTTCCTGTGGAACAGGCTCAATCTTTCCTTGAAAGAATAGGGCGCGTCAGCAAACGCAATGAGCCTATGGCAGTGGAAAATCGCATACTCGTGAAAGGTAAGGAACACACATTCAGCACAGTCTTTTTCCCGCTGCATGACGTCGGGGGTAGAATTTATTCCGTAGCGGGTATCGCCCGTGACATACCCGACAACGTGTCCCTGGCGGACATGTTGATCCAGAAGAACAACGAGCTCGAGGCGGCAAACGAAGAATTACAGGCCACAATGGAGGAGATGGAGGCGGCCAACGAGGAACTGCTGGCCTCCGGAGAACAGATGCTGTCTCATCAGCGCGAAATCGAAGAAAGCGAGGCGCGCTACCGCTCGCTGTTCAACAACAACCATTCGGTCATGCTGCTCATCGATCCGGACACCGGCGACATCGTCGACGCCAATCCATCGGCCTGCCGCTGGTACGGGTGGTCTCACGAGGAGATGAGGCGGAAAAAAATCACCGATATCAACACACTCCCTCCCGAGGATATACGCCGGGAGATGCAAAAGGCGGCGGGCGAAAAGCGGAATGTTTTCTTTTTCATGCACCGCCTCGCCAACGGCGATGTGCGGGATGTCGAGGTTTACAGCGGCCCCATTACCATCAAGGGCAAAGGGCTGCTTTATTCAATCGTACACGACATTACCGAGAGGAAGAGGGTGGAACGCGCCTTCGCGGAGGAGCGGGCGCGGATGGACACCATTCTCTCCTCGCTCGAGACCGGGCTTTCCCTCATCAATCCGGATATGACCATTGCATGGGTGAATAAAAAAATCCATGAACTGTTCCCGGGCGAGGACCCCTCAGGCAAACCCTGTTATTCCTTCTTTGAAAACCGCACTTCCCCCTGCGAAACCTGCGGCACGATGGAGACCTTTAAGACCGGGAAAAGCGTCGAGCTGGAACGCTATAACCAGACCAACGGACAATGGTACCAGATAATAAGCCAGGCGGTACTGAATGAGCGCGGGGAAGTAATCAATGTACTTGAAGGAATCCATAACATTACCGGGCGCAAGAAAATCGAGGAAGACCTTGTGCGCTCCACAAGGATCATCAACACCGGCCCTGTGCTTGCTTTTTCCTGGAAGAATGAGGAGAACTGGCCCGTCGAATTCGTCTCGGAAAACTGCATGCAACTACTGGGCTATCCCGCCGGGGATTTTATATCGGGCAGGGTCTTATACGCTTCAATAATTCACCCCGACGACATCGAGCGGGTAAAGCGGGAGGTCGCGTCCAATTCGACGGACCCGAAGAAATCTTCCTTCCGTCACGAACCCTACCGTATTATCACGGCCGAGGGACGCAGCCGCTGGGTTGACGATATAACGATCATACTCAGAAACAATGAAGGGACCATCACGCACTACCAGGGGATTATCCATGATATAAGCCCCATCAAGCAGGCGGATGAGGACCTGCGCCGGAATGAGGCGAGGCTGCGAAGCCTGGTGGAGATATTCCAGCATCAGCCGGAATCGATCCAGGGCTTTCTCGACTACGCCCTGGACCAGGCCATCTCCCTGACCGCCAGCAGAGTCGGATATATTTATTTTTATGACGAGGAGAGTCGTCAGTTTACGCTCAACACCTGGTCGAAGGAAGTCATGAAAGAATGTTCCATCCGGGAGCCCCGGACGGTCTATCACCTCGATAAAACGGGCATCTGGGGCGAGGCCGTGCGACAGCGTAAACCCGTCCTGGTGAACGATTTTCAAAATCCCAATCCGCTTAAAAAGGGCTACCCCGAGGGACACGTCGAGCTGCACCGGTTTTTGACGGTACCGATAATCGTCGATGAAGCGATCGTTGCCGTAGTTGGAGTCGGCAACAAGGAATCCGATTACGCCGAGAGCGACGTGCTGCAACTCACCCTGATGATGGACGCGGTATGGAAGGTCGTGGAGCAGAAGAAGTCAAGGATCGAAATAACCCGCTTATTGGAAGAAAAGGAGCTGCTGTTGCGGGAGGTCCACCACCGCATTAAAAACAACATGAGCACCGTCATGAGCCTGCTGTCCCTGCAGTCGCAGAACGATGCACCGCCCGCGGTGACAACAGCCCTGCAGGACGCCCGTTCACGAATACAAAGCATGATGATCGTATACGACAAACTGTACCGCTCGGCCGACTTCAGGAACGTTTCGTTACGGGAGTACCTGACGCCGCTCATCGACGAAATAGTCGCGTCCTATACCATCTCCGCGAAGATAACGGTCGAAAAGCTCATCGATGACTTCCCTCTCCACGCTGAAAAGCTGTTTCCCGTCGGCATAATCCTGAACGAACTGCTCACCAACGCGATGAAGTACGCCTTCGATGGAAGGTCCGCGGGACGAATCGCTGTGACTGTTTCCAGGACTGCAGGCGGCATCGTCGTGGTCGTACACGACGACGGACCGGGACTTTCCGAGGCCGCCCTTTC
>JBFZEY010000022.1:0-3262 GCA_041306625.1 Spirochaetota bacterium
CTTTCGCCTCAGGGGAAATACTGAAGCGCCTCGTCAGGGCCTCGGGAAGCCCCAATGTCTACAGCGAGCCCTGCGTAAATACCCTGTCCGCGGCGGCCACCCGTCTCACTCAGGGCCAAGCCGGCTCGATATACTACGACTTCGAGAACACCGACTATATCCTGAGCTTCGGCGCACGGCTAGTCGAGGGTTGGGGCGATCCGGGCAGAATGAACAGGGCCCTGGTGGGCTGGAAAGAGCGCAAGGCGCGCTACGTGCAAATCGACACGGCCTGCACCAGGAGCGCTTCGATGGCGGACAAATGGGTGCCGGTCAACGCCGGTACCGAAACGGTCCTCGCTCTCGGCATCGCCAACCGGCTTATCTCCATGGGCAGGCTCTCCGGAGGCGCCAACTTCGCCCAGTGGTCGCAGATCGTCATCAACGACTATACGCCTGAAAGGGTCGCCCAGATCACCGGCGTCGGCGTGGACGCGATCAAGGAGATCGCCAGGGAATTCGCCACCGCCCGCAACCCCATAGCCGTCGCCGGCAAAGGCGCGTCGGCCGTCTCATCATCCACCGTCGAGTTCGCCGCCGTCCAGGCGCTCAACAGCATGGTGGGGAGCCTGGGCCGCAGGGGCGGCGTGATGCTCGTGGATTATCCGGGCCTCGGCGAAGTCGGGGTCAACGCGGCCGGAGCAAAGGGGCTTGACGACTTCATTAAGAACGGCGCGGCCGACCTGCTTTTCATCAACGAGGCGAACCCCGTGCACCGCAGCGTGTACGGCAGGGCGCTCGCCGAAAAACTTAAAAAAGACACCATGGTGGTGGCTCTGATGCCGCTGCTCAACGACTCGGCGGCGTACGCCGACTATGTGCTTCCGACCATATCGCCGATAGAGGGTGAACCGGTCGAGCCGCGTTTCAGGGCGATGCATCCGGCCGATGCCCTGCTCGCCATAGCGAAGGCGGTCAAGGGACTGGAGAACGCCTTCCCATGGAAGAGCAATAAAGACATTATCCCGCTTATCGGCAGGCAGAACGTAAAGGCCGCCGGGAACTTCACCTTCCCGGTCGAGCTTTTCAAGACCTACCTGGCGGAAATCTCGAAGAAGATCGGCGACAAGAACTACCCGCTTTCACTGGTTCCCATCGAGGCGCCGATGGTCGGCGACGGCGATGGGCTCGCGCTCCCCTACGTGCTCAAGGGCCTCGACGCGGTGACCCTGACGGGCAGCAAGCTGTGGGTGATGATGAACCCCGAAACGGCGAAGCAGGAAGGAGTTTCCGAGGGCTCGAGGATCGATATCGAGTCCGCGCGGGGCGAGATCGGCAGCGTAAAGGTGCACATCACCAAAACGGTCGCTCCAGGGGCGGTGGCCATACCGATAGGATTCGGCCACGAGTTTTACACCCGGTACGCCGAGGACAAGGGCGTCAACGCCAAGGAAATCATGTCCGACGATATAGATCCCATATCCGGTGCCGCCGACTGGTGGTTTACCAGGGTAAAAATCAGCTAACGAGGTGATGATCAATGAGCGGTCACGCAGCACCAAAAAAGAAAGTAAGTGATATGAAACGACTGTGGGGAATGTCCATAGATCTCGATAAATGCACCGGATGCGGGGCGTGCCAGGTGGCGTGCAGTCAGGAAAACAACATGCCAATTTTCGACGACGATTCGGACCTGCCCAAGCGCGTGGTTTTTCTCGACCTGATGAAGGTCACGAATGAAAATGACAAGGACGCAAAATTCGGCGAGGTAAAGGTCGCGTATCTCCCCAAGATGTGCATGCAGTGCGCGGGCAACGATCCCGAAAATCCGCACCCTCCCTGCGTTTCGGTATGCCCCGTCGTGGCGACCGACGTGGGCGACGACGGCGTGGTAAGCCAGATATGGTCGCGCTGTATCGGCTGCCGGTACTGCCAGGCTTCGTGCCCCTACGAGGCGCGTGTATTCCACTGGTGGAAGCCCCGCTACGAGGGGAGCTTTCAGGAAGGGCTCAACCCCGACGTATCGGTCTCCTCTCGCGGCGCCGTGGTAAAGTGCACCTTCTGCAGCCACATCTGGAAGCGCGAACGCGATAAAATGATCGCGAAGGGAATCACGGATATCAACGCGGTTCAGTACACGCCGGCGTGCGTATCCTCCTGCCCCACCGGCGCGATGAAATTCGGCGACCTTAAAGATCCGCAGTCGCCGGTTTACGAAGAAAAGCTCCGCAGGGATCCCCGTGCGGTCCGCCTCGTACACTCGATCGACGCGCTCCGGGACACCAACCCGGCCGAATACGAGCGACGCATGAAAATCAAGGACTTCCCGAACCCCAAGGTCTGGTATCTCACCAGCAACGAGTGGCTCAGGGAGAAACTGAGCGGATTCAAGAAATCCTAAGAGGACAGATAAGGAGACCGACTGTGAAGAACTTTATCGACTGGTTAAAAAACGAGTGGAACAGCTATTCGAAGAACATGCAGATTGCCCTGTGTGTCCTCTTCGGGCTGGCCGCGCTTTTCGTAATCTTCGCCATCCAGATCCTGTTCTGGGGCCTCGGCTACACGGACATGAACAATAATTTCGCCATGGGAATCTGGATCATCGGCGACCTGGGGCTGGTGGCGCTCGGCGGCGGGGCCTTTTTTACCGGCTTCTTCCTGTATATCCTGAGGGTCGACAAGCTCGAGCCGCTCATCAACTCGACCGTGCTCCTGGGATTCATGTGTTATCTTTTCACCTTCATCCTTCTGGTATTCGATATCGGGCAGCCGCTCCGGGCCTGGTTCGGCTACTCCTATCCTAACTGGGGACCGGGACTCATGCCCCAGTCGATGCTGACCGAAGTGGTCTGGTGTCTGACCTTCTACTTCCTCGTACTCTGCGTCGAGCTCATTCCGATTCCGCTGAAGCACAAGGTATTGGATAAAATCCCCTTTTTCCACTATTTCGGGCACTACCTCCACAAGCTCATGTGGATCATGGCGGCGGTGGGCACATTCCTTTCGTTCTTCCACCAGGGATCGCTGGGCGGCGGTATGTGGGGTGTCCTCTACGGAAAGCCCGGCTGGTTCCGCCCGCACTATTTCTTCCTGGCGATCGTCGCGGCGACGGCGGGAGGCACCGCGTTCATGATGCTCATCCCGAAGATCGCCGGAAAGATCATGAAGAAGGAAGTGGCCCCAAAGGAAACCTTCATGACGCTGGCCCGTATTTCGGGAGTGATGTTCGTGTTCTATCTTATATTCAGGTCATACGACCTTTACAGCCTCTTCACCAAGT
>JBFZEY010000023.1:0-4185 GCA_041306625.1 Spirochaetota bacterium
CAACAGGCGGGTGAAGGTGATCGCCGGAACGGGCTCCAACTCCACCCGCGAGGCGGTGCACCTTTCGCAGGCGGCGCAGGAATACGGCGTGGACGGGGTGCTGCTCGTAAACCCCTACTACAACAGGCCTCCGCAGCGCGGGCTCGTCGCCCATTTCGAGACCGTGGCGAAATCGATCACGATACCGGTTGTCCTCTATAACATACCGTCACGCACGGGCATCAACTTTCTGCCCGAGAGCATACTCGAGCTCCTGGACCGCGCTCCCAACGTCGTCGCCATCAAGGAGGCCACCGGAGACCTCGCGCAGATGATGCGCGTCATCGAGCTCTGCGGCGACCGCCTCACGCTTTTGTCGGGCGACGACAACCTGCTCCTTCCCGTGCTCGCCATAGGCGGCAGGGGCGTCATCTCGGTCCTCTCCAACGTGCTTCCCGCAGACATGAAAAAAATCGTGACCCTTTATAATGAAGGGAAGCTCGACGAATCGAGAAAGCTCTTCTATAAAATACTGCCGCTCTGCCGCGCCATGTTTTACGAAACGAATCCGATACCCGTCAAGGCGGCGATGGAGATGATGGGGCGCTGCACCGGGGACATCCGGCTGCCGCTGGTCCGGCTCGCCGACGAGCACCGCGCGAAGCTGCGCCAGGCCCTTGTCGACTACGGGGTGCGGCTGTGAGAGCGGGGCTCTGCGGGGTTTCGGGCAGGATGGGAACGGCCATCATGAGCGTCCTCGTCGAGCGCGGCCATTCGGTGGCCGCCGCCTTCGACGCGCCATCCGCGCCCTGCACCGGAAAGGACGTCGGTACGCTCCTCCACGGTGACACCACCGGCGTAACGGTCGCCGCGATCAACGAGGCGGACATCGCGCGCGTCGACGGCATCATCGACTTTTCCGCTCCCTCCGCCACCATGCAGCTTCTTCCCCTGGCCGTCGCACTTGGAAAGCCGTTCGTGGTGGGAACCACCGGCTTCTCCGGCGAGCAGCGCCGCCGTTTCGAGGAGGCCGCCCGCTCCATTCCGCTTCTCGTATCGCCTAACATGTCGGTCGGGGTAAACCTCCTGTTTCGTCTCACCGAAATGGCCGCGCGCGTGCTCGGCGACGACTTCGACGTGGAGGTCTTCGAGGCGCACCATCGCTTCAAGAAGGACGCCCCGTCCGGCACGGCCAAGCGCCTCATCGAGGTCGTAAAGGGCTCGTCGGGCCACCTGGCCGCGGCCTCCGAGGCGTACAACCGCAGCGGCATCGTCGGCGAGCGCCCCTCCGGCGAGATCGGCGTGCAGGTGCTGCGCGGCGGCGATATCGTCGGCGAGCACACCGTCTATTTCGTGGGAATGGGCGAGCGCGTGGAGCTCACCCACCGCGCAATCAGCCGCGACAACCTGGCGCGGGGGGCCGTGCGGGCCCTGGAGTACATAGCGGGCCGGAAGCCGGGGGCCTACTCGATGTTTGATGTGCTGGGGATATAGATAAATGACAGGAAAGCGGGAGGAAGGCAAGGGCGATCTCCGGGAGTTCCGGGAGAATCCCTACGACCCCGAGGCCAAAAAGCCCGAGGACGTGGTGAGGATTTTCTATAGTAACAACGTCCCGCTCGTTCCCGTGGTCTCCCATCGAGGCATCCTGCTCGGAATATTAAAAAAAGACGACGTCGTCGCCGAGCTCAGCGATATCGAGCGCGCCTCGAAACGCTCCATCGACACCTTCATCACCGGCCTGGCCCGGAAGATGCCGCTGGACGAAGTGCTCCCGTACGTTGCCGAGATGCGCGAATTCGTCACCATCAATCTATTCGGCGAAATGCAGGGGACCTGGTCGCGCCTCCAGCTGCTTGCCGCATGCGAGTCGCCGCGCGGGGCCGAGTCGATCGCCGCCGACGCCTCGGAGGACCGCGAGAAGCAGGCGATGGAGTGGATGATCTACCTCATCCTCGAGCACATCCCCCGGGCCCTGTACGCCCTGAACGAGCGGGGTGGCACCATCTTCTACAACAGCCATTTCGAGGACCTGTACGAGGCGGCGCTGAAGCGCGAGGTCGATACGGCCTTTGTCGAGAAGTCGCTCGGCAATTCCGATAAAAACGAGGTGCATACCCGGGCGGACGGCAGCAATGAACCCTATTTCTACAACAGGGATATGCGCATCTACTACGAGAAGGTGCCGTTCCAGAGCGGCGGCAAAAACGTGGGATACCTCATTTACTGCGGAAGAGAGCTAAACGCGCCGTCGGCCGGGGGAAAGGCCTCCCGCGGAGGGAAGAAACAGTCGCTGGCGCAGACGCTCGAGTCGGCAGAGCGAACCGCCATCGTTAATGCCGTCATCGCTCACGGCGGTGACGCCAAAAAGGCGGCCGAAGACCTGGGCCTTTCGCGCGCGACGCTCTCTGCGCGGATGAAAAAGCTCGGGATCGTCGACAAGGGGCGGACCGGGCGCCGGCCTAAAAAGTGAATATTTTTGTTGACGAAAATCGACGGCGAACTATATTGTACGTATAGACGGGCCGTTGACAACAACCTCCTTACCTCGTTGCAGCGTAATAAGCGTTTGATCTTTCAACCGGAGCGGCGGCGTACTCTCCACTGACCCGGCGGAATGCCTTATAGAAGCGGATTACCGTACGATATCGAACAATAAACAGCGCAGATCTGGCGAAAGCTCATCCTGAGAAGAAATACAATCTTCGACCATTAGATTTGAATATAGTGCGGCACTGTTTTCATGTGCCTTCCCGCCGTACGGCATTATTGCAGAGCGGCATTACCATCGACAATCCTGTGTGACGGAACACGAGAGACTCTTAATAACAAGCAAAGGTGAATTATGGCACGAGTAAACGGGACTTCCAGGCCTGAGGGCAGGTATTCCGCCGGCTCGGACGAAGGGAAAACGAACGGTTCCGCGTCGATCCGGCAGGCCGGAGAAAATGCAGTGGAAGGCGCTTCGCCGCCGCCTCCGAAGCGTAATCTTCAGCCCGAAAACAGACTGGACCTCTCCGATCTGAAATCCAAGACCATCAACGAGCTCCTGGCGCTTTCGCGCACCATGGGCGTCGAGGGCGTTTCCGGCCTCAAAAAGCAGGACATGATCTTCGAACTGCTCAAGGCCCAGACAGAGCGCAACGGCCTTATCTTTTCCAGCGGCGTGCTCGAGATACTGAGCGACGGGTACGGATTCCTGCGTTCCCCGAACTACAACTATCTGCCGGGTCCCGACGACATCTATGTCTCCCCGTCGCAGATACGCCTCTTCGGTCTGCGCACCGGCGACACGGTCACCGGCCAGATACGCCCCCCCAAGGACAACGAGCGGTTCTACGCGCTGCTTCGGGTGGAGGCCGTAAACTTCGAGGACCCGGACCGCCTGCAGAGCCGCACGCTCTTCGACAACCTTACGCCCCTGTATCCGATGGAGCGCATCGTAATGGAGACCGCGTCGGAAAATGTCGACATGCGCATCGTCAACATCATGACGCCCTTCGGCAAGGGGCAGCGCGCGCTTATCGTCGCCCCGCCGAGGACCGGTAAAACCATGCTGCTGCAGAAGATCGCCAACTCCATCACCACCAATCATCCCGAAATATTCCTCATCGTGCTGCTCATAGACGAGCGCCCCGAGGAGGTCACGGACATGCAGCGCACGGTCAACGGCGAGGTCATATCCTCCACCTTTGACGAGCCCGCCTCGCGGCACGTACAGGTGACCGAGATGGTGCTCGAAAAGGCCAAGCGGCTCGTGGAGCACAAGAAGGACGTCGTCATCCTGCTCGATTCGATTACCCGCCTGGCGCGCGCGTACAACCAGGTGGTGCCGACCAGCGGCAAGATCCTCTCGGGCGGCGTGGACTCAAACGCCCTGCACAAGCCCAAGCGCTTCTTCGGCGCGGCGCGCAATATCGAGGAGGGCGGAAGCCTCACCATACTGGCCACGGCGCTCGTCGACACCGGAAGCCGCATGGACGAGGTCATCTTCGAGGAGTTCAAGGGTACGGGCAACTCCGAGCTGCACCTGGACCGCAAGCTCTCCGACCGGCGCATATTCCCGGCCATCGACATCAACAAATCGGGAACGCGCAAAGAGGAATTACTGCTTGACGAGGAGGAGCTTAACAAGCTATGGATACTGCGCAAAGTCATCTCGGCGATGAGCCCCACCGAGGCGATGGAGCTTCTGGTTGAGAAAAT
>JBFZEY010000024.1:0-4667 GCA_041306625.1 Spirochaetota bacterium
TACTTGACAATTGTGAGCGGGTGCGGCTAGTATCTCGCGTACACGGCGCGGTATAATCGCTATGGAACGGAACACTGTATTCAACATGAATCTGGCCTGGTGGTGGCGAATCGGACATCGATATCCGATCGCTTTGTCGTGCCTGTAACGTAACAGATAACGAAAACAGCACAGGGGCCGCGGATATCGAAAGAACCGCGGCCCTTTTTATGTGCTCGGGAAACCGGAAAAATCAACAGAAGGAGGCGACCATGCCACACGAATCGACGAAAATACTGCTCCCCGAAAAGGAAATGCCGCGGCAGTGGTATAACATTCTGCCCGACCTTCCCCGGCCGCTCAGTCCGCCCGTAAGCCCGGCGACCGGAAAGGCCATCACCCCCGAGGAACTGAACGCCATTTTTCCCATGGGGCTCATTATGCAGGAGGTGAGCCAGGACAGCTACATCGACATCCCCGACGAGATCCTCAATATCTACCGCCTGTGGAGGCCGTCGCCGCTGGTGCGCGCGCGCAGGCTCGAGGAGGCGATCGGCACGCCGGCGAAGATCTACTACAAGAACGAGGGCGTATCGCCCGCCGGCAGCCACAAGCTCAACACCGCCGTGGCCCAGGCCTACTACAACAAAAAGGAGGGCATAAACAAGCTCTCCACCGAGACCGGCGCCGGCCAGTGGGGCAGCGCGCTCTCGCTTGCCTGCAACTTCTTCGACATGAAGGTGCACGTGTACATGGTGCGCGTGAGCTACGACCAGAAGCCCTACCGCAAGTTCATGATGGAGACCTGGGGCGGCAAGGTAACGCCGAGCCCGAGCACGCTTACGAACGTCGGCCGCGGGATACTGGCGCGCGACCCGAAGAACCTCGGGAGCCTGGGCATCGCCATAAGCGAAGCCGTGGAGGAGGCGGCCACCAACAAGGATACCAACTACGCGCTGGGCAGCGTGCTCAATCACGTGTGCCTGCACCAGACGATCATAGGCCTGGAGACGCGCAAGCAGCTCGAGATGGTCGGCGATTATCCCGACGTGCTCATAGGCTGCGTGGGCGGCGGGTCGAACTTCTCGGGGATCGCTTTCCCCTTCGTGCGCGACAAGATCAACGGCAAGGACATTAAAATTCTCGCGGTCGAGCCTTCGGCCTGCCCCACGCTCACCAAGGGGCGCTTCGTTTACGACTACGGCGACGAGGCCAAGATGGCGCCGATCGTCGAGATGTACACGCTGGGCCACACCTTCATGCCGCCGTCCATCCACGCGGGGGGACTTCGCTACCACGGCATGTCGCCGCTGGTAAGCCTGCTCTACCACGAGAAGATCATTGACGCCGTCTCGGTTATGCAGAAGGGCTGTTTCGAGGCATCGATACTTTTCGCCCGCACCGAGGGCATCATCCCCGCGCCCGAGTCGTCGCACGCCATCCGCGCCGCGATCGACGAGGCCATGAAGGCGAAAGAGGAGGGCAAGGAGAAGACCATCGTCTTCAACCTGAGCGGCCACGGCCACTTTGACCTGGGCTCGTACGACCGGTTCTTCGCCGGTGAGCTGGAGGATTACGAGTATCCGGCGAAGCTTATAGAAGAGGCGCTCACCGATCTTCCGAAGGTGAAGCTGTAAGGAGTACACTATTTCGAACTCAATGACGGGCGGGGCGGGTGCCCCGCCCGTTGTCGTTGACGGACTTTAGAACTCACCCCTTGTCCCCCTCTCTTTGAACGAAAGAGATGGGGAACCCGCAAGCGAGCTTGATTTTGGAGCTCCCCGATCTCTTCGCCGAAGAGATCGGGGCCGGGTTGTTGCGTTTCACTCCAAAATAATTCTTGTAATTCTCCCCGTTTCCGGTTTTCATCCTGGCATCGACATTTTCTTATATCGCATGAGGAGAATACAGCAATGGCCAAACCCACCGAACACGCCGCGCTTATCTGCGCAATCCTTACCGTCATCGCCGCTCTCGGGGCCGCCGCAGCAATTTACTGGAAACAGCCGCTCGCCGTCATCATCGCGGCGCTTCCCGCAGCCGCCTACGAGCTCTACCGCACCGAGGGCTTCACCACGAAGCTCGCCTCGGCCGGGGTGCTCGCCGTGCTCGTCGCCGAGATCGTGCTTATCGTCGGGAAGATCGAGCTCAATATTGCGCGATTCGCCGGCAAATACGTGGGCTCCATGCCGGTCGTCGACGCGAAGCTCGCGGGGCCGGTGATTATAGGGCTTCTCGCCGTCATGCTGGTGCGCCGTACGGCGGGCATCTATACCAAATGGCTCGCAATAGTGCTTTTCGGCGCGGCGGTCGCGCTTTTCTACGTGCTCGATCCGGCGCTCCTGTCGAAGTTCGTCCAGCCCGCCCTGCAGGAAGGGGCAAAACACATAAAGTAGGGATATAATGATGGAGGCGTACGCCCCGTATTTCGCGTTTGTCGCGGGACCGCTCATGTTCGCGGCCCTGTGGTCGTTCGCCCTGTTCGTCTCGTCGGCGCTGGGGGGATGGTGGAAGCTCGCGCGCCGCTTCCGGGCCCGGCAGTTCGCACAGGGCGAGGCCTTTTCGATGCTGAGCGGCCGCATGCGCTTTTTCAATTACAACTTCGTGTTGAAAATCGTGCTCGCGCCCCGGGGGATGTACCTCTCGGTGCTTTTCTTTTTCAGGCCGTTTCATCCGCCGCTTTTCATCCCCTGGGAGGCCGTTCGCAACGTGCGCAGGGAGAGCGTGCTTTTTTCGCGCTACGCGGTCTTCGACGTGTACGGCCCGGAGCGCCTGCTCACGGTTCGGATTTCGGAGCGGGTGATGGATTCGGCGCACTGGCGGGCCGTCTAGCCGCACGAGTCCCAGAGCCGGTTCGATCGTTCGTTCAAGCGGACTACGCCGCCTGTAATCATTGCTGAGCCGGTAACTATACGGAGGGAAGTATGAAAAGAGCATTTACGTGGCTGGTGGTACTCATGTTTTTTTCGACGGTATTCTCGTACGGCGTCGAGGCGGACGCGAAGAGCGTTTTTAAAAAGAGCATCGACAAGGTAAGCGGGAAAGACAAGAAGGAAGAGCGTAAAAAGAAGAATGCCGCGAAGAAGGAGGCGGTCGGGAAGGGGAGGGAAGCGACACAGGAAGCGACACCGGTACTGCCGGGCACTCCCTCGCATTACGGTACTCCCTCATACGGGGGCACGCCTTCGTATCATGGTACTCCCGGCTATTACGGAACACCCGGTCTTATGGGGACACCGCGTTAAGCGCGATTTCCGCGCGCGCGGCGTACAGAACGCGCTACGTGCGTGATTCCCCGCGACGATACCCGGAGATTGCGGCAGGCATTCTTTGCGGTGTGTCGAATGTGGCGCGGGGCCAGCCAAGGTACGGAGGGAGACCGGGCGCACGCCCGGCGTAAAGGGGCCGCCGTTTCAGCGTGCGCTTTCTGACGCTCTCCGGCGGTGTGCCGCAGGGGACTTTTCCAATGCGGCGGTCAGGCGGACTTCTGAAAATTCCATCCGGGCGAAAACTTCCTTATCGCGCCTTCACTCGTCCGGGGGGCGGAAGCTGCTTGAGCACTTCGTTGAATTTCAACTTGTATGCCCAGTCAAAAGCCGTCAGTCCGTCGTTCCCCTTCACATGGGGATCGGCCCCGGCATCCTGCAGCAATTTCACGATTTCATCGTTGGCATAAATGGCGGCCCACATGAGCGCGGTATAATCGTCCATGTCCTTCGCGTTGACATCGACCTTCGAGGCGATCAGCAGTTTGACGACCTCGACCTTGTTGATTACCGCGGCGACCATAAGGGGCGTAAAACCGTTCCCGTTCTTTTCCCTTATGTTGACATCCGCTCCGGCGGCGATAAGTGTTTTCGCCATCTCCGAATTGCCGTGGAACGCGGCCCACATCAGCACCGGTTTCCCGTTGATGTCCATCTGGTTGGGATTGGCGCCGGCATAGATCGCCGTGCGGATCGCCCTGGGATTGCTCGTCCTCGCCGCATACACCAGGTCATCGTTGACCCCGGCCTGCGCCGCACCGGTCGAGAAAAGGAACATCACGCCTATCAGGCAAAGATACTTTTTCATTGCTTTCTCCGTCACACTGATTTCATAACTCAATGTAACGACTGTGCCCGGCGGAAGCAATATTTACCGGCGTATTAATTCGCATAATCTGATTCGCCGCACCGGAATGAACCGGCCGGGGATTTTCATCAGGGGGAAGGCGGCGGTTCGAATCGTCGCCCTGGTTGTGGTGTATCGTACGAATACCCCTTCCGGGGGCGGCGCAAAGCGCAGGGGGGGCGGACGGCCGCTGGCTTCGCCGTTCGTATCGAAAACGGAATCTTACTTGCGATATGCGCACGGGGATGCTATAGCGTACCGGTACTTTAGCATATGGAGAAAAAGCATATTGGAGGAACCCATGCGACGTTTCATGCTTGTCCCGGCCCTTCTGGCCCTCTGCGTATCGTGCGCCAGTACGTCCGTTAGCCCGCCGCCGATGGCCGCGGACGCTATGAACGTGGGGATCGCCCTGTCCCTTTCCCAGAAGGTGCGCACCTCGCTGAATCTGGGCGGCGACTTCGTTCCCGAGACGGTTTTCTTCATTCGTTTTGAAAAACCCGCCGATAAAACCTACAAGAATCCTGTTTTGCTCGCTTCCAATTATAAGTATACCGGTCCCGATGCGGACGACG
>JBFZEY010000025.1:0-3366 GCA_041306625.1 Spirochaetota bacterium
AGCGCCCAGAGTCCACCGACGACCATGGCACCGACGCCCAGAAAACGGATTTTCGTGCTCCATATCTGATGGCCCATGTCGAAGGCCGTGGCGTCGGCAGGGGCCCCATTGATTGCTATATACAGAGGTATGCCGATCCACCAGCTTATCGCACCGCCGATGAATATGAGCACGGCGATGTTCATTCCAACGATGTATCCCACCGACAACAGCGCGGGAGAAAGATTGACGCCGAAGTAAACAAACACTTTGCCGCCTGCGAGCGCGGCCGCTGCCGCCGTCTCCTTCCACAGGTTGAAACCAGAACCGCAAAGCTTGAACAGACCACCGGCAATTGAGGCCAGCGCGAGTGGTCTGACCGAGCCTCCTCCCCGCTCTCCCGTTTTAAGTACTTCGGCGGTTGCGAGCCCCTCGGGAAACGCGAGCTTTTGCTCAACGATAAGAGTGCGGCGCAGCGGGATTGTAAACAGCACCCCGAGGACGCCCCCCGCGGCCGCGATAAAGGTCGTCTCCCAGTAATTAAACGTTTGCCAATACCCCATAAGCACGAGCGCCGGCATTGTGAAGATCGCACCGCATGCGAGCGCCTCGCCCGCCGATGCGGCGGTCTGCACGGCGTTGTTTTCGAGGATGTTCGAGCGCTTGAAAAGGCCCAGCACCGCCATGGAGACCACGGCGGCCGGTATGGCCGCTGAAACGGTAAGACCCGCGAATAGACCGAGATATGAATTTGCGCCGGCGAGCACCACGGCGAGCACCACGCCCAGGAGTACGCCTTTCAACGTTATTTCAGGGAGGGTCGTTTCGGGCGGGATGTGTGGTCCGGTATCTCCGTTAGGGCGCATCGCACCTCTCTAGCCGTATTATCGGAGTGTGTCAAGAAGATAATAGCCGTTGTTGCTATCGATTGCTTCACCTGGCGGGCGCGTTACCGAGAAAACGGAGCTTTGTTGCGATAACTTCGAAACAATCAGAACTCGGCGGGGAAGAGAACTTTAAAGCAAGCCCCGTTTTCCGAGACTATTTCGAGCGTGCCCTTTATCTGCTGTACCAGCATGTGTACCAGCCGAACGCCGAGGGTGCCCTGTTTCATCGGATCGAACCCTTCCGGAAGCCCTTTCCCATCGTCGGCGACTTGAAGAAGGATTTTTTCGCCCTGGCCTCGAAGCGTTATCATAAGCGTTCCGCGCTCTTTACCTGAAAATGCATGACGTACGCCGTTGGTAATAAGCTCATTAACGATGAGCCCGCAGGAGACCGCTTTTTCGAGAGAGATATAAACAGACTCGAGCTTCAGTTCGAGTTTTATTCCCGCGCGTTCACCGGCATGCGAGTGCAGGAGCATATTCGCCAGCACCTCTATATATTCGGCGAAGTTCACCCGCTCGAATGTTTCCGATTTGTATATGCGCTCGTGGACCAGCGCCATCGAGTATATCCTGCTCTGGCAGTCCAGAAGCGCTATTTTCTGATGCTCGTCCTTTATGCCATCCATCTGCAGGTTAAGCAGGCTGGAGATAATCTGCATATTGTTTTTAACCCGGTGATGGATTTCTTTCAGAAGAATATCCTTTTCGATAAGTGATGCGTTCAGCTGGTCCCGTGCGCGTTTCTGCTCGGTGATATCGGTTATTATCCCCGTAATACCCACGGCTTCGCCGCCTTCGTAAATCGGCCTGCTCGATGTGCAAACATATACGGCCTTGCCATCCCTGTCCACAAGCCTGTATTCCATCGGCTCGAATTGTCCATCAAGAGTGCGCGCCCTGCTCACAAAAACTCCCGGTAGATCATCCGGATGTACAAAATCGATGAAGTTTTTCCCCAGGATATCCTCGGCCCTGTAGTGAGAAGATATTCTCTCGATGGAGGAGCTTATATAGGTGAAATTTCCATTTTTATCCAGTGAGAAAATAACATCGTTGAGGTTTTCAACGAGCCCGCGATATTTCTCTTCAGATTTTTCAAGCTCATGGAGAAGACGGGCCCTTTCTTTCTGTATTCTCTTCAGGCTCTCCCCGAGTCCTCTCGAAAACGAAACAATCATCAGCGTGGCGCCGATCATAATCCCGCGCGAGGTCAAGATCATTGTGGGAAGGAATCCATAGGACCATAAAATGTGCACCAGTCCTCCGGCGAAAAAAATACCCCACCCGGCATAATAATAGCGCGCCGGCGTATACCCCCTGTACGCGAACTGCACCGCCACGAAGATAAGTATCGCAATATTCAAAAAAGTCGCGTAGATGGCTAACAGCAACGCCGCCTGCAGTGGAAGAACGAATGCAAGCGCTATCCCGATGCAATCAATCAGGGCCAGACCCAAAAGCACACGGTGGACCGCAGGGGCTGGCTTCCGTGTGTCGAGGAAGCTCATGGAGTGAAGCACCGAGAACAGGAGGCATAAGAACATTGAAACCGCGAGGCTGTGGTTCGCCCACCAGGGCATTGACGGCCAGAGGAATTGATATGAGTAGCCGTCAAGTACCATTTGTAAAATGAGATATGATGCGATGAACATGGAAAAAGAAAGATAGCTCGTCTTCCGGATGGAAAAGTACATATACAGGTTGTAGCAGGCCATTATAAAGATGAATGAATAAAAAAACCACAGAACTGGAAGATCCCTGTTCATCATTGCGATAAATGAATTGGGAGACCATGCCCTCAGATACAGATCCATCGTACCATCAGTCTTGAAGCGCAGGTAGTAGGTCCTCACGCCAGGGTCTTCAACGAGCGAAAAAACGAAGGTCCTAAACTGGATTTCCCTGCTTTTGAATGCAAGCGTGTCCCCCGCCCTTCGGATTTTAAAATCCCCGCTTTTACCGGGAACATACAGCTCTACGCTGTCCATATGCGGGGTATCGAGCTCGAGTAACCACCTGACCGGCTCAGTACCGGGATTGATGGTCCTAAGGCGCGCCCAGAAGGCCGATCGTGTAAAACCGAAAGCCGGATACTCCCTGCCGTACGATCCAAACGATGCATCCATCTTCCCTGACCGTACTTCGTCGATCCCAAGACTTCCCGATGGGTCCTCCAATATTTCCAGGTACTGTCCAAGCCGCGAACCGTCAAGGAACGGATCTATCGTAAACGGAGTTGCGGAAAACAGGTGTGATTGGCAGGAGAGAACGAGCAGTACCATGGCAATGAAGATGTACAACCGTCTGGGCACCACGGGCCTCCGGGAGAAGTATTGCAGTATTTATCGGCCTTATAGTAAGACTGTCAACATATATACATGATCCCGGCAGATACGCCAGTATTATAATTCGTTAGTAACAAAAACTTTATGCCTGGTTTCCGGTAATTATTTTTTTAAATTGTGTTTTTCGTGATTCTCGGAGAGTCTGTAACGGC
>JBFZEY010000026.1:0-5531 GCA_041306625.1 Spirochaetota bacterium
CCCAGGCGCACGGCAAGGCCCGGCGCGAAGTCGTAGCCGCGCGCGGTGTGCGGCACCACGACGAAGCGCGGATCGAGCGGCGCGACCGCATCGGCGAGCGCACTTTTCCAGAGCCCGGCCGTGTAGCCGGAGGCGTGCTCGTTTTCGAGCGCGATGACGTTAATGCCGGTTTTAACGGCGATTTCCAGGGCGGCGCTTCGAACATCCGCGCCGAAAGCGATTATCCAAAGAGGGCCGCTCTCGTGGCGCGCAAGCCCGCGCGCGAACGATACGGCCTCGAGGCTCGCCGGGTGCGGCGCGCCGTTTTCCAGTTCGGCTATGATGACGATCGGTTTCATGCGGCGTCCTATAACAGCGATTTCGCGCAGAGGATCGCGAGGAGCTTTTCCGCCTTTTCGGCGGTGCTTCCCGAAAGAATTTCGCAGGCGCCCGATCGTTCGGGGACGCGGAGCCGTGCGAGGCGCTCGGGCGTGAATACGCGGTCCGCGGCGACAGGTTCTTCCGTCGGTATCGGGTGGATCTTCGCGCGGAGCACGTTCGAGAGCGAGGGATAGCGTGGGCGGTTGATGCCGGGCTGTACGGCGACGAGCGCGGGAAGTGAGATATCCATCAGCTCGCGCGCGCCGCCCTCGATCTCACGCTCCACCCGGATTGCGGACGCATCCCCGGAGACGGTTGCCGCGATCGCCGATGTCGCCGAGGGGATGCCGAGCATCTCAGCCAGCAGCGGCCCCACCTGGGCCTGCATGTCGTCCTCGGCCATGGCGCCGCAGAGGATGAGGTCGTAGCCCTCCCGCCGCGCGTGGGCCGCGATGAGGGAGGCGACCGCCATGGGGCTCGCGTACCCGGGCGTCTCCAGCGGAAGGCGAACGCCGCGGTCCGCCCCCATCTCAATGGCTCGACGCGCCGTTATCTCGGCGCGCTTCGGGCCCGCGGAAATCGCCGTAACCGTGGAGCCCGGGAACGCATCGCGTATAACAAGCGCTTCCTCGACGGCGTACTCGTCGAAGCGGTTCATGCGGAAGACGAGCCCCTCCTCGGCGATCCATGCACCCGAAGCGGCGATTTCGATCACCGACTCCGAGTCGGCAACCTGCTTCACGCAGACCAGTATCTTCATTGCGCTAAATTCAGCGGCAACAGGGCCGCGGCGGGCGTACCCATCACCCTTTTATCTTGAAGATATTCCGTACCGAGTCGATGAGGTCGGCCGGCAGAATGACCATCTTGCTGTTCTGCGATTCGCCGAGCCGCACCAGGCCCTTTACATACTCCTGCCCCAGAAGGTACATGAGCGGATCGCCGCCGGTGGACTTTAGCGCGCCGGCCACCGAGGTGATGGCGTTCGCCTCGGCCTGGGCAAGCCGCTCGCGCGCCTCGGCGTCGCGGAACGCGGACTCCTTCCTGGCCTCGGCCTCGAGGATCTGGGCCTTCTTGAATCCCTCCGCCTTCTTCTCCTGCGCTTCCTTCTGGGCCTCGGCCTCGAGCACGGTGGCGCGGCGCTCGCGCTCGGCCTTCATCTGGAGCGTCATGGCCTGCTGGAGGTCCTGGGGGGGCATGATGTCCTTGATTTCGACGCGCGTGATCTTGGTGCCCCACGAGTCGGTCGCCTCGTCGAGAATCTTGAGGAGCTCGGCGTTGATCTTTTCGCGGAGCGAGAGGGAGGCGTCGAGTGTCATGCGGCCCATTATGGAGCGCAGCGAGGTGAGCGCCAGGTTTGATATGGCGAACTCGAGGTGCTCGATGCCGTAAAAGGCCTTGTACGGGTCAAGAATCTTATAGAAGAGCACGCCGTCCACTTTCACCGCGGCGTTGTCCTCGGTGATGATGCCCTGCGGCTGAAGATCGAGCACCTGTTCGCGAATGTCGATCTTGGCGGACACGCGCGAGAATACGGGGTTGATGAGGTTGAGTCCGGGGGAGAGGGTGGCGGCGTATTTGCCGAAGCGCTCGACCAGCCAGTTCTGGGCCTGCGGCACGATACGGACGCCTTTGAACGTGAGGATAAGCGCGAGAACCGCCACGGCAATGATCAATACGGTCATAATGAATCCTCCTTTTATTATCCTTTTGAAACGATGAGCTTGATTCCCCGCGCGTCGGCGACGATCACTTCGTCTCCTTCCTCGATCGTCGCGGTCGATTCGGCCTGCCAGGTGCGCAGGCCGTGCAGGTTCTCGAACAGTTCAACCTCGCCGGGGACGCCCGGGATGATGCGCCTGGTGCACTTTCCCCGAAGGCCGGTGATGGTCGGATCGCGGGAATCGGCGGACTCGTCGGTATGAAAGCGCTTTTTCAGTACGCCGAACCAGAGTCCGACCAGCGATACCGATGAAATGAAAAAGAAGAGCCACTGCGCCTCCGCCGATGCAAGAACGCCCAGCCGGACGAGGAGCGCGGTGAGGATGCCGCCGATGCCGAACCAGAAAACGACGAAGCCGGGCACCAGTATTTCGAGCGCCGCGAGAATAACGCCGATGGACAGCCATGCGAGTGAAGAGAGCTCCATGTAGATGCTCCTGTATTTCATTAAGCGACGCCCGATGATAGCGCCCACGGGCGGTCCAGTCAATTAGAATTGGACCGGCGGATGCCGGGCCGAACATCGATTTTTCCGGCGGCGCGACCCGCCGGAAAAATCGCATGATTCCGGCGGAGCCGGTGCTATGGAGAAGTATAAAAGATCGATGTGATCGGCCGGCCCCCGTCCGCCTTCATCTCGATCCGCGTACGAACAAGAGCGACTCGTAGCCTGCGCCCCGGTACTCGAACAGTCCTTCGCGGATGATAATTTCGATGATGCGCCGACTCCTCATAAAGTGTGAAAAGACCGATAGCGTCCCGCCGTGCGCAAGCACCCGGTGCATTTCGCGTATGACAGGGGCCGGATTCCTGATGAGGTGGATGGTGTCGTAAAAGAGGATGATGTCGACGCTGCCGTCCTCGAGGCCGGTTGCGCAATCGGAGACGATGGTGGTGATGGTGACGATTTTCTCCCGCGCGGCCGCAGCGGCCACGCGCGCAGCCGCGAGCGGATGGATGTCGAGGGCGTAGACGCGACCTTCGGCTCCGGCCATTCGCGCGGCCCCGATCGAATAGGTGCCGGGGCCGCAGCCGAAGTCGAGCACGCGCGAGCCCTCCCGTACCCCGGCCGCGACGAGCCGCCGGCGCGGACTGATAAAGAGGTCGCGGAGCGCGAGCATGAACTCCATGAAGCGGAACATCCACCCGGGCATCGGGCCCTTCATTATCACCTCCCGGCGTGTTGTGGATGATGATGGTCCATTCCCGGTTAGTAGCTAAATCGGGCCGTTGGTTTTTTCAAGAATAAAACCGCTCCATTTGGTCCGAAGAGAATGATCCATCAGGAAGAATGTCAATTGGGCATTAAACCCCTGTCTTTCCGTGGGTCCCTGTAGATTTTATATTTGCAAAAATTCAGAACATGGCATGCTGGTGAAGCTGCGCATTGCGCGTGCGTTCACGGGTGAGCACATGAGCATGCGGCGGTTGCGGGTATGAAGTATGTTTTCGGGTTCAGGATGGATGAGCGGCTCGCGTCCTCCGGGGCGCCGCGCGAACAATAAGCCGAGGGCCGAAAGTATTTGCGCAGAAAGTGCAATCTGGTGAGCGGAGACATATGATGAACCATACGGTCAGGACCGCGCGTGCCGATGAGCTCGGCAGCGTCATCAAGCTCTACCGCCATCTGAATCCCGACGATGACTACTCCGACATCCGGCGAATCGAGAAATCCTGGAGCCTCTTTCATTCCTCGGGGAACATCTGCCGCTGCCTCGTCGCCGAAGCGGACGGCACTATCGCCGCATCATGCTGCCTTTATATTCTTCCCAACCTCACGCGGGGCGGACGGCCGATCGCCTTCATCGAAAACGTCATCACGCGTCCGGAATTCCGGAGAAAAGGCCTTGCCCTCATGCTGATGCGCGCGGCGATCGATATCGCGTGGCGGAACGACTGCTACAAGGTGGTGCTTCAGAGCAATCGCAAGAGGACCGAAGCGCACGGCCTCTACGAGAAGCTGGGGTTCGCCAGGGACGGCAAGTACGGCTACGAGTTGAGGAGATAACGGGGCGCCATGATTCTTTCAATCGGTGAACTGCTCTTCGACATCTTTCCATCGTACAGGCGCCCCGGCGGCGCCCCCTTCAATGTCGCGTTCCATCTGCACTCCCTCGGTTTCGGCACCGCCTTCGCCTCGCGCATCGGCATGGACGATCTCGGGGACGAGATGCTCGCGTACCTGCGATCGACGGGCTTTCCGGCGGACCTGGTGCAGCGCGACGGCGATCATCCGACGGGGCAGGTGAGGATCGAGCTGGACCGGTCGGGCAACGCGGAATTCACCATACTCCCCGACGCCGCGTACGATTACCTGGATCTCTCGGAACACGTGGAGGAAAAGCTTTCATCCGCCCGAATCGTCTATTTCGGTTCGCTCGCACAGCGCACGCGGCACGGGCGGGATTTCGTAAAATCGCTGGTCGCGAAAAAGTCCTCCACGGCGCTCTGCTTTTACGACGTCAATCTTCGCCCCGGCTGTGCCCTGCGCGAGATCGTACTTCCATCGCTTGAGTATGCGGATATCGTCAAGATGAACGATGACGAGCTGGTTGAAATTCGGAGAATGCACGGCTTCGCGGGCGACGAGGCGGCATTTGTCAATTTTTTGATCAACACCTACGATCTTAGATTGCTGGCGCTTACCCGGGGCGGCAGGGGGAGCGAGCTCTTTGCGTCAGGTGATGGCGTGAAGATCGAGGAGCACGGGGATGCCCCCGTTGTCGACACCGTCGGCGCCGGCGACGGATACAGCGCCATGCTCATCGCGGGACTTCTGGACGGCTGGGAGATCGACAGGCTGATAGAGGCATCGGCCGCGTTCGCACGCAGCATCTGCGCGATCGAGGGGGCAATCCCTTCTGATGACGGTTTTTACGCGCCGTTTCGTGCGCTTTTCAGCGGGACGGGTTCACGGTAGGGGAGAAGGCGCCACCCGGCGAGGTCGAATGTCCGGACCGCCGGGGGACGCCTGCTCGGCCCGGGTCCCGCGATCTCCCCGAAAGATCGAGAGCAATAATGCTCGCGTCCTCCATGATCAGTATGCGCGTTTTCATGATGGCTTCGGCGATCGCCCGGTAATGGTATCACCGGGAATGGCCGGGGGCGGGGGGATTCCGGCTATCCGGCAAAAAGCAGTCAACGCTTCGGATGAGATCGGGACGATGAAGCCGCGCGGAGACGGATTCCGCGCGGCATGCTTTCCTATGGCTCCAGCGTCACCAGCGCGTCGACGGCGACCGGGAGCGGGCCCGCAAGGAGTATCGGGTTGATGTCGATCTCGCGCACCTCGGGGTGGTTCTGCGTCAGGGCGCTCACGGACGTTAGCACGCGGGCTATGGCCTCGAGGTCCGCGGCGGGCATGCCGCGGAATTTTTCAAGCATGCCGAACGCCTTCGTCTCGCGTATCATCTCCCGCGCGTCCGCGCCGGTGATCGGCGCGACACGGA
>JBFZEY010000027.1:0-5479 GCA_041306625.1 Spirochaetota bacterium
TTCGCTCCAGTCCCCTGATAATAAAATGCCCCCGGGCCATAGACTGGAAATGGTTTATAAATAGCAGGTTTATCGCCGCGCCCCCGACGGCGCCTACGATCGGAATCGCTTCGACCGCCGCCTTTTCGGATACGATCACCCCGAATCGGGAGGCTATTCTGCCGATCAGGCGCACAATCGCCGGTGCGCTGTGTGACACAAGTCCCTTCTCGGCAATGTATTCTCCCGCCTCCGCAAGCGTGCGGCTGAGCGCCACGCGGACGGCATAGTATCCCGTTTCCGACGCGGCATCCTTTCCTGTGGGGCCAATCAGTGCGAACACCTCGATGCAGGCGAGGCGCGTGTCGATTTTACCGATGTCTTCACCCTCGGCGCGGGCAATGTCCGCTATCGACCGCAGCATTATCATGGTTGACACCGGCAGTTCTACAGCCAGCCCGGGGAGGCCGAAAAATCCTCCAGCCCCTCCCGTGGCAAGCACCGCAAGCCTGTGCGGCCATTTGAACGACCGTCCCCGATAGCGGCGGTCCATCGTCAATACCGCCATGCCGAGCGCCTTTGTTATGGCCTTTTCCGCGGTCCTTTTGATTATCTCGCCTGCACCCTTCGGGAGTCTGGCGATCGCCCATTCAATGGGCATTCCCGCAATATCGGTGATTCGTGCGATCCATGCGGGGTTCTCGAGCAGCCGCACGGCTTCTTCCAGATGTTTGAGGTCCGGTTCGTTCATGGCAGGTGGTTAAGCTTTGCCGTGTTATTATGTATCAGACAAACCCAAAAAACGCATAACGCATCGTTACACATCTCAAGCTAAAACCGAGCAGGGAAAGCCGGATCCGCCGTTTACTCATTGAATTCGTACCGTTAAGAACCGGCCAGACCGGAACGACCAACCCCGCTCGTTGTGATTCCCGGTGATGCTATCTATCCCGGACCCTCTTTGCGGCGTCCTTCATGTCGTCACCGGCCTTTTCGAGGTTCTGCTTCGCTTCATCCACCAGCGTGTCGACTTTCTTTCCCGCCTGTTCCGCGGGATCATCCTTCTTACAGCTGGAAAGGCCCACAACCAGGGCGCTCATCGTCAGCGCAACAACGGCAAGTTTCGCGAATTTAACCATATCCGACTCCTTTACTGCTGTTATTTTAACTCATTGCTGCTGCCGTGCCGTTCACCGGCCGCCGGCATATCCAAAACCGTCTGATTTTTGTTTCACTTTGAATATAATCGATCGTACGGGAAATTCAATATAATCCGTCACCCGAATTTCAAGAAAAACGGGCACCGGCGATTCCCCCGGCATGCTCAAGGCTTCAGCCACTGCAATGCACGATTCTTCGGCGTTATTTCCTTGCGCCCATCATATCCTTCATCATGAGTTCATGGTAGGCTTGCATTTCCTTGTCGTCTATAGATCCGTCTTTGCCGGTATCGGCCGCATCGAATTTATCCTGATGGTACCTGGTCCATTCGCCTCTGGATATCTTGCCGTCATTGTCGGTGTCGATTTTCGCGGCATGGTTTTTCCATGACATCCCGCGGTTTTTCCCGCGGATCATGTCTCCCATCATGGATTTATGATACATCTGCATTTCCTTTTCGTTCAATAAACCGTCCCTGTCCACATCGGCCCGCGCGAACAGGTCTTCATGATATTTGGACCATTCGTCTCTGGATATTGTACCGTCCTTGCTGGTGTCCATGTTCTGCATATGGGAATTCCACATTTTACCGGGGCCTCTGTCGTGCATCCTGCCCATGCCCTGGGAACCCGCACTGCCGGTGAATACCGCCGTGGCCATAAACCAGGTCAGAATTAATAATGAATATCTCATACAGCACTCTCCTTGCGTACCGGGATTCAAGAATCACATCTCTACTCCAGCAGCGATATGCCCGAACGGTTGACGGATTCTTATACTCCAGCATACGAATAAACCGCCGGAGAAAAAACAAAAAGTACAATCGACACCCGAACCGTACCGGTTTTTAACCGATACGACGAATCGCTAACCCCTCCCTGCCGCGTGTGCCCGATGGTATTATTTGACTTTCCCTGTCATTCGCCTATATTGAATGAGCAGGCGCACCCGAAGCTCTCTACACTGTGAATCATTTAATTAAGGCGCGCTTTTATAAAAGATAAGGAAGCAGGGAAATGGAAGTCAAAGGAACCGCGCTGTCATCTATCCGCGAATTCGTATTGAACGAATTCGGCAAGGAGGGATTTGACCGGTGGCTCGACACGCTCTCCACGGAAGCGCGCGAGTTACATTCGTCTTCGATCAAACTTGACACCTGGTATCCTCTTAAAGGGATGATGATAGAGCCGACAGGCAAAATCTGTGAACTGTTCTACGACGGTCGCATGAAGGGCGCGTGGGACTGCGGAATGTACAGCGCCGATTTTGCTCTTCACGGCATTTACAGGCTTTTTGTCAAGATGGGATCCGTGCAATCGCTCATAAAGCGGGCAAGCATCATTTTCCCCACCTATTACAGGCCAAGCGCAATGAAGGTGGCGGACAGCGCTGAAAAAATCGCCACCCTCCAGATCACCTCCTTCCCAGGGCTTGAAACCATCGTGGAAAACCGGATCGGCGGGTGGATGCAGCGCGCCGTCGAGATAACCGGTCAAAAAAATGTGGAAGTCAGGATCACGAGGTCGATGGCCGCGGGCGATCCTTTCACCGAATTCGTCGGGACATGGGGATAAACCGAACCGAAAGCGCCGTGTCGCACCAATAACATTGAATGGATTACGGAAGATGAAAATGAATGGAAAATTAAAATGGATGCTCTTCGGGGCCGGAATGGGGACGCTGTTCCCCATACTTTCCGTTGTAATGGAGTATTATGTAGCACACCAGCGCGCACTGCCCTTTACCGGCATATTCTCTTCATCCCCGGCGCTGTGGATCATGTTTGCCGCACCGCTGTTTGGCGCCGTCGTTGGCGCATTTATCGGAAGGATACGTGACAGCGCGTCGAGCCGCGACCGTGCGCATGTGAGGAGACTGCTCGACAACACGAAAGGGCAGGAAGACCGAAAAAAACAGATCGGCGAGCTCGCCGTTCATCTCAGTCACCTTGTGGATATCACCAACAATATAAATGAAGCGATATGCGTCATCGATCGCAATCATAGCATCGAGGTGGGCTTCAACAAGCGCTTTTCCGATGTTTTCGGTGAGAGGGACTACTCGGGGAAATCAATTTTCGACACGATATTCGCCAACCTCTGGGGAAATAGCGCAAACGAAACGAAGGAATTTCTGGACCTCTGCTTCGCCAGCACGGCCACCGAGGATGCGATGCTCAACGACGTGAATCCGATCGCCAGGTTCAACTATATCTACAGGGCGAACGGCAACGAGCGGGAAAAGATCCTGAAATCCACCGTCGTAAGGATAAAAAACCTTTCCGGTTCCGTAGAACACATGATGCTGATCTTCGATGACGTGACGATCGAAGAGCGCAGCGATCACGAGATGAAGATAAGGGAAAAGGCCTTCGAGGACGAACTTTCCATCATGACCCTCATCTTCAGAAACGACAAGGACATGATCATCGATTTCATCAACAGCCTCAACGACGTTATCGAAAGGATACAGGAGAAATACCAGGACATCGACCAGGACACCGAGAACCGGAAAATCATGCACGATATACAGGGAATGGTCCACCTGATAAAAGGAGAGTCGTTCGCCCTTGGATTCGACGAGATCGCCGGCGCGGCCAGGAACTTTGAATCGTATATCAAGACCGTAGCGGACGAGGTAATCGTACTCGAAACCAATCTCAATATCATAGAATTCTACGAAAACCTTTACAGCCGAATAGATCGGATCAACACCATAGCACAGCGCCTCTTTTCCATAGGCGAGGGAACGCAGAAGCTCGGGAAAGACCTCGTCATGATCGATACGCACAAGTATGACGATTTCAAACGCTCTTTCCAGGACCTGCTGAACAGACACAGTGAAAACCGCCTCACGGTAGCAGAACTGCTGCAGTTCCAGAAATCAATCGAACAGCTCAACTGGATTAACCTCGGTTCCCTGAAAAAGGAGCTGCAGCTGATCAGCGAAAAGTCCGTCATTAAGGACAATAAAAGAGCCATAGTAAATTTCATTTACGATGTGGTGGGCATGCCGGAAGCCAAATACAGAATACTGAAGGAAACCCTGGTGCACCTTGTCAGGAATTCCATTGCTCACGGCATCGAGGATTTTAACGGCAGAAAAGCCAGGGAGAAAGACGAGGCCGGCAGAATCAACATCCACATTTCGCAGGAGGAAGGGACCTACAAGGTGCTGTACTCCGACGACGGCGCGGGATTCAATCTGGATAAGATACGTCAGCGGGCGATCGCGAATAACCTTGTAAGCGGCGAGAAGGCCGCACTCCTGACGGCAACCGAGCTTATCGGTTATACTTTCAAAAGCGGGTTCAGCACGTACGATTCGATCGATATGGTTGCCGGGGTGGGAATCGGCATGTCGGTCGTTAAAAACAACATCATACATTCCCTGAACGGCGCGATGAAGATCAGGAACCAGCCGGAAAAGGGAATTTCGATCTCCATGAGCTTTCAATGATCCGCGAGTCGTGATCTTCTCACGGGGAGTATTGTGCGGGAAGGCCCGCCGTTTCGCAACAGTGAATTATACTAATTTATGCTTTCTTACGAGGTGTTCACAATGAAAATACTGGTGGTCGATGATTCCCAGATAATGAGGAATATTCTCAAGAATATTCTGCGCGAGAAAAAGGTCAAGGACGGGGAGATACTCGAGGCGCCCGACGGCAGGGAGGCCTTCGATCTGCTCGAAAAAAACTGTATCGACCTCCTTTTGCTCGACTGGAACATGCCCGAACTCAACGGAATCGAGCTGGTCCAGATTCTTCGCGACCGCGAAAAATACAAAGACCTTCCCATTATCATGGTCACCGCCGAGGCGGCGAAATACAACGTGGTGGAGGCGATCAAGGCGGGCGTCACCGATTACATCACAAAACCCATCACCGGGGTGACGATACTCAAGAAACTGGATAAATTTTTTAAATGATCCGCGGGTGCCAATTATGAACGTTAAATACATCAATCCATTCATTAAAGTGACGCAGGAAGTCTTCAGCCAGTTCCTCGGAATCGATGTAAAACCGGGAAAGCCTTTCCTGTTCAGTCACACCGAGACAAAGTTACACTACGACATCTCCGGGATAATCGGCCTCGCCGGTGAGGTCATAGGATTCGTCATCATCAGCTTCCCGAAAAACGTAGCGCTGCACTCGGTCTCCAGGCTCATCGGCGCTGAAACGGATAATTTCGACGAGCTTGTCGTCGACTCGATCGGCGAGCTCATCAAGATCAGCGCGGGGAATTCAAAAAGGGAACTGGAGGAATTCAGGATCGTGAGCTCGCTTCCCTCCATCGTGCGGGGGGCCAATCACCAGATCTCGTGGATATCCGGTGTT
>JBFZEY010000028.1:0-7905 GCA_041306625.1 Spirochaetota bacterium
TATCCGTTCGTCGGACGAGTGGGCATGAAGGGAGAGCGTTGATATGCTTACGCCATAGTGATTGAGGAGTTTTCTGGTCTGGCGGGTGTCCTCGCAGTAGACATACGAGACCTCTTCTTTCAGTATGCGCAGCGCCCTGAGTGTAATGTCCTCGAGATTGCCGATCGGCGAGGCGATGATATAGAGCGTTCCCGTTTTACGTACGGCTTTTCCCATAAAAGTCCTCCCGCCTCTCTTTGCCGCGCCCATCAGGGGCGCGGTTAGTACCCGTCCTTTCTTCAGCCTTCCTGGCCGTCGAATTCACCGTTCTCGAACCCGTCGACCAGGCCGATCGCCTCGTCGAAGGAGATTGAACGCACCAGCGCAGCGCGCAGTCGCGCCGCATTTCTGAAACCGTGAAAATATCTGGCCAGGTGCTTGCGCATGAGCACTATCCCCTGTTCGCCGTAGAACTCCCTCATCAGCCGCAGGTGGTTGCGGACCTCTTCAGCCAGATCTCCGGCCGAGGGGAGCAATCCGCTGAAAATCCAGGGATTGCCCACGGCGGCACGGCCGATCATCACCGCCGTGCATCCGGAGGTTTCAAGGCGGGCGATCGCGTCCCCGTATGAATGGATGTCGCCGTTGCCGATAACCGGCAGCTTTGAAGCTGCGGCTATAAGACCGATCGCGTCCCAGTCGGCGCTTCCCGTGTATTTCTGCGCGCGCGTACGTCCATGAACGGCGATAAAAGATACGCCCGCGTCCTCGAGCCGCGGCACGAGCTCGCGGTAGTTCCTGCTCGATTCGTCCCAGCCGATCCTGATTTTAACCGAAACCGGGAGTCCCACGGCCCCGGTGACCGCCGCTGCGATTTGGCCGGCGAGCGCCGGGTCTTGCAAAAGGCCGGCGCCCGATCCCCCCGAGCATACACGCGGTGCGCAACACCCCATATTAATGTCGATGACATCCGGGCCGAGCTGTTCCACGCGCCTGGCGGCCTCGGCCATCACGCCCGCTTCCCTCCCGAAGAGCTGGATGGCGATCGGGCGCTCTTCCGGATGAAAACGCATGAGCTCGTGGGTCTTCCTGTTGCCGCGCGCTATGCCTTCGGCGCTGACGAGCTCGGTGTATACAAGGGCGGCGCCGTGCCTGCGCGCAATGCGGCGAAACGGCGAGTCGGTGAAACCGGCCATCGGGGCAAGCACCAGCCTTCCCGTAATATCGGGCGGTTTCATCACGCTCGCTCCCCGGAGAGGTCCCTGACATAGATGAGCTTGCCGTCCCCCTGAGAGTAGAAATCCTTTAATTGCGCCTCGAGGCGGTAGCCGCAGCGGGTATAAAAGCCCTGGGTGGATGCGTACTGTGCGCGCGACGAGGTCTCAATATACAGGCGCCGCCCCCCCATCTCTCCGACGATGCATTCGGTCCGCGTCAGGAGTTCCCGGCCGAGGCCATGCCCGCGCAGATCTTCGTTTATCGCGATCCAGTAGAGATCGTAGCTCGATTCCGTTGCGGGTATAGGGCCGAAGCAGGTGTAGCCCAGCATCCCGGAAGCCGAGTCCGCGAAAAGGAAATGATATCCGCTCGCGTCCCCCCGTGCGATGCGTTCATCGATGAGCTCCACCGCTATTTCGATCTCCTCGAGTGAAAAATAACTCGAGGATTCGACGATTCTTCGGATATCCGCCGGGTCCGTGGCGCGGATTTCCCGGCGGAAGGCGGCGGTTCTTGTTGGATCAGGCGCCATCAAGGCCGTTCTCCCCATTGAGCGCGCGGACCTGCTCGATCTTTCTTGCATAGGCTCCTTCCCACAGGCCGATAAAAAAAGCGCGCGCGTTTGCCGGTAACGAGCGTATGCGGTAGCCCCCCTCCTGTGCCACCAGTATCGGAATACGCAGAGACCCGATCATGTACCCGTTGTTCTCGAAATCCGCGGGCAAGAGCGGCCAGGAGCCGGTCGGGTCTCCCCTGGAGGTGTCGAACCCCAGGGCAACGACCAGAAACGCCGGGTTGAAAGAGATGATGCGCTTGAGCGCCCGGCCCAGCGCGTTGCGGTAATCGTCGGAGGTGATGGTTTCCGACAACGGGATGTTGAGGTTGAATCCCTCGCCTTCGCCCTCGCCGCGTTCGTCGGCGAAACCGGTAAAATAGGGGTAGGCGTGCTGGGGATGGCCGTGTATTGAAAGCGTAAGCACGCCGCTTCGCCGGTAAAAGATCTCCTGTGTGCCGTTGCCGTGGTGGTAGTCGATGTCGAGTACGGCGATCTTGCCGTACTTTGACAGGTAGTGCGCCGCGATGGCGGCCGAATTGAAATAGCAAAAGCCGCCGAACGCACGCCGCTCTGCATGGTGGCCCGGCGGGCGTACCAGCGCATAGGAGAGGCGGTATCCCTTTAGCAGCGAGTCGGCGGCGGTGAGGGTGCAGTCCACTGAGCGCTTTGCCGCGATGTAGGCGTTGCGGTTTATCGGGGTGAAGGTGTCGATGCAGTAATACCCCGCCCGGAGCGGAAGCTCCCTCGGCGGTCGCGTCGCGTTGCGGATGGGAAACACGTAGGGATATATCGATTCGTCGGACTGGATGAGCGTACACACCCGCCTGAGGTAATCGACGAAGTCGGCGGAATGCACGGTCTTTAACATCCGCTCGGGATAGCTCCGCGGAGGGATCTCGTGAAAGATGCCGGTATCTTTTATGCCGTCGAGAATGGACTTTATCCGTACCGGGGACTCGACATAGCCGCGGTCGTGCACGTGATGTATCATGTGCCGGTCGTTTATCACAAGGGCTATGCGCCGGTCGATGGACAGCACCGGAACGAGTCGAGGAGGCTGATTCTTTTTCACATAGCGGGGTGGACGAATAATGACGGGATCGTCACGGAACGAGTCGACGACCATGTCGATATAGCCCGGAGGGCAGGAGGAACCGTATTTACGCTCGAGTATGGCACGCACGATGTTCCGGGCGTCCGCGAGCGCCAGCGTTCGTTCCTTCTTGAGCGGGTCGTATACCAGGTACGGGGCGGAGCCGCCGGGCTCCAGCGGAGTCTCGTACAGGGTGCCGGTCACGGGGCGGGCTCCGAAGCGCTCGTAGAATTTAAGTCGGGCCTGGTTCTGGCGCAGGTTGTCGGGGCTGGTGACGAGTTTCAGGTCGTCGGGGGGGCATTCGAAAAAGAGACCTGTGGCGTCGAGGAGCAATGCCTCGTCGCGAACGTGCTGATACAATACGCCGCCCAGTCCGCCGCCGCTGCCGCCTTTCTGTACCGAGATGAAATCGAGAAAACAGAAGGCAATATCCGGCGCATGCTGAAGAAGGGCGAAGCCCTTCACCGTTCCGCGGGTATCGTCCGCGACGAAGATGATGGAGCGGAAGCGGTACTTGAGGGGGTTTTTGAGCTCCCGCGGAAGGCGATCGATCGCCTCCTCGCCGATGCCGCCGAACTGCGCGCGCAGAATATCCTGGACCTGTTCCACGGCCTTCAGGTCTATCCCGGTGGTGGTGTCGTATATGCGCCTGATCCGAAACACTGTGCGATTCCGTCGGTATGTCCCGTGTCGTTTTTAAAGGTCGCCGATGATCCGGCCGATCATCGCGTCGTACGAAATGCCCGCCTCAAGCGCCGCGGCAGGGAAACCGCCGTCGGGCGCAAGGCAGGGATTGGCGTTGATCTCCAGTATCCACGGCAAGCCCTCAGGGTCAACACGGAAATCGACCCGGGCGTATCCGCGCATGCGGAAGAAGCGAAAGCAGGCGAGGGAAATAGATTTTAGTCTTTCCATCAGCTGTGCGTCTTCGGGAGGGAAATCGAAGGTGCGCGGCGTATTCGCGAACTCAAAGCTTTCTTCCAGCCATTTCGCGCGATAATCGACTATTCTGAGCTTTTCGGGCGGATAGTCCCTGAATACGATCTCCGCCGGTGGAAGGACATCGGGCCCTTCCGGTCCGGCGAGCACCGACAGGTTGAATTCGCGGCCGTCTATGTATGCTTCCGCGAAACAGGAGCCCGAGTGTGATGGCGTACGGCGCTCCAGGTGCGCCAGAAGCTCCCGGCGGTTTTCCACACGTACTACCGAATCATCAGTAATACCGGCGGAGGCGTGGTCCCATATCGATTTGATGATATACGCACCGGGACGAAACGTGGTCTCCGCGTCAGCGTCCATGGTAACGAACGGAGGGGTGGGTAGGCCCGCCGCGCGCATAAGACGCTTGGAGAGGACCTTTCCGGACGTGAGAAAAATGGCCTCGGTGGATGAACCGGTATACGGCAGTCCCATGCTGTCGAGCAGGGATGGGGCGAGATGAATGAAACGGTCCCGTCCTTCCACCGCTTCAACCAGGTTGAATACGAACGCCGGTTTGATCGCCGCCAGGCGCCTGCGCACGATGTCCATGTTCAGCCCAAACGCCACAGGGACGGCATCATATCCCAGGCGTGCGAGGGCGGCTGAAACGGCGCCGGCCTGAACGAGCGTGTCCTGCTCGTCGAGAGGGGCATCCGGGGGTATCTCCGCGTGGAGCATGACGGCTTTTTTCATGCGCTTCCCCGAGTCAGGAGCGAGTCCGGCTGAAATGAGAGCGGCCCGCATCCGGGATGCGCGCAAGTGCGGAGTCCATTATCGATCGGATAAGTTCGATATAGTCTATCCCGGCAAGCGTGGCGATGATGGGAAGGTCGGAATGAGTGGGATGCAGTCCCGCCAGGGGGTTGACCTCCATGAAGCCGGGAACGCCGTCGGCGCCGGAGCGCAGATCGATTCTTCCGGCGTCGCGGCATTCGAGCCCGCGCCATGCGGACAGGGCGAATTCCGCGGCCATGCGCGCCTCGGGGTCTTCTGCCAGCCGGTAGCTTACGCGCTCTTCGCAGAGCTCCTTATTGCTAAGTGAGTACACCGCCGCTTCGGCATTGTCGTTGAGGATGATCTCGGCAACACCGATGACGCGGGCATTCTCGCCGGTGCCGACGATCCCCGCGGTGAATTCCCTGCCCGGAAGATAGGTCTCGATGAGAACGGGCTGGCGGTAACGGGCCAGAAGCATGCTAACAACGTCCCGAAGCGCACCGCGGTCGGTGATAACCGAGGCTGCACATACCCCCTTGCCGGTTCCTTCGGCAAGGGGCTTGGCGAACAATGGAAAGGGCAGGTCGATGGAATCGATTTCCCGGGGCGAGGAAATGCTGATAAAATCCGGCGTGGGGACCCCCAGGTCGCGGACCACCCGCTTGCACAGGGCCTTATGCATGGTAAGCGCGAGCACCGAAGTGTCGGAGAAGGTATAGGGACTCTGGTACGCGTCCAGGATGGCAGGAACCTGGGCCTCGCGGGCAATGCCGTAGAGTCCCTCGGTGACATTGAACACGATGTCCCAGCGGCTGCCGTCGAGAAGGCGCGGAATGAGCGCTCCCAGATGCCCTATCCGGTCGGTCTCGAAGCCCAATTCGAGAAGCGCCGAATCTATCGCGTCGATCGTCTCGATGCTGTCGAATTCGGCGATATCCTCCTCTCCGTATCCCATCGCCCGGTAATCGTCTCGAAGATCGTAGGCGAGAGCTACGCGCACTAGCGGTTCTCCATGCTGCATACCCCTGTCTCGGCGGTATCCGGATACCTGAAAAGAAGGTTCTCGTAGTTGCGGAGCAGAATGTCGTCACCCTCGCGGCCGGCCAGGTATTCAGGTAAAAGTGGTACCTTGCCGCCGCCGCCGGGCGCGTCGATCACGTAGGTGGGGACGGCAAATCCCGTGGTATGGCCCCGCAGGCCGCGAATCATGTCTATCCCCTTCTCGACGGTGGTGCGAAAGTGCGATGAGCCGACAATCGGGTCGCACTGGTAGAGGTAATAGGGCCGGACGCGGGCGCGGAGCAAACCATGATACAGGGAGCGCAGGGTCTCCACGCTGTCGTTGATCCCGGCCAGCAGCACTGTCTGGCTTCCGAGCGGGATACCGGCGTCGGAGAGCCGCGCAAGGGCCTCCACGGCCTCGATGGTAAGCTCGTCGGGGTGTGTGCAGTGAATATTCATCCACAACGGATGATAGCGCTTGAGCATTCTTGTCAGGTTGGCGGTGATGCGCTGTGGCAGCACCATGGGTACTTTGGTTCCTATGCGGACGATCTCGACGTGCGGAATACGTCGGAGGCGGATGAGGAGCCATTCGAGCTCGTCGTCGGGCAGGGTGAGGGGGTCGCCTCCGGAAAGCAGCACGTCGCGGATCTGCGGCATCGCCTCGATATATGCCAGGGACTTCTCCCACTGTCGTTTCGAACACGATTCCCCGGCGGAACGGCCCACCATGCGGGAACGCGTGCAATAGCGGCAGTAGGTGGAACAGAAATCGGTTACCAGGAAGAGCACACGGTCCGGATATCGGTGTACGATGCCGTGTACCGGGCTGTCCGATTCCTCGCCGAGCGGATCCTCGGACTCGCCGCGGGACTTGAAAAGCTCCGCGGTAACGGGCACCACTGACCTTCGAAGGGCCTGACCGGGGTTATCATGCTCGAGCAGGCTCGCGTAATACGGGGTGATGGACAGCGGCATGGCCCCGTTTCGCGAATTGAGGGCGTGGTATTCGTCCTCGGACAGTTTAAGGAATCCCGAAAGCGTTGATGCGTCGTGAATTCGGTTGCGAAGCTGCCATTTCCAGTCGTTCCATTCTGCGGCCGTGGCGTTTGGAAAGTGTTTCTTTCGAAAGCTTCGGGTTTTGGGACTGGATATGAACCTGGTGTAGTGGATCACCAGCCTGGCGGGTTCCGGAACAAGGATTCCGGGGTCATCTATGAGTGAAAGTGCGGATAGGGAGGGAGGCTCCTCCGCGTCACATTGTTCCTCCTCCTTTCCTCCGGGGTGTGCGATAACCGCGCTCGGAGGTTCTCCTGCTTCTCCTGAGATTTCAGTCTCTAAAAGTGAGGGCGTATCCTGCATTCACTTGCTCCTTGTTCACGAGGTTTTTTGCGACATAACGCAAAAATTCACCTTTTTTTAATCGAGTCGAAAGTGCATTACTATTAAAATACCCATATGTCAACTTGTATTCTTACTTCAGACGCGAAATAGAAATTTTTTTTCATTTTTCCAGTCCAAGTATCTCCCTTTATTTGTTCGACAAATTATTATGGAGATGAAGATATTTTTCATGACAGGGGAATTTAATCCGCCCGCGGAACATGCGATAGCCCGCCGGGAACCATCCGTTGATATGCAATGAGACGACGGTATTTTTCTTGTAAAAGTCGGACATCCGGCATAGAAAGAAGCGTGCCCGATGCACGAGGGCCTGCCGTACCCCACCATCCCAAATGAGGAGATGCTCCATGAAAACAGTAAAGTCCCTTCTGGCCGTCGTAATCATCCTTCTCGCCCTGCCGCTGTATGCCGGCGAGAAGCTGTTAACCATCATCCATACCAACGATCTGCATTCGCACCTTATGGGCTTTTCGCCCGAGCTCGATTATACGCCCGACAAAACCGGCGACGACGCCACACTGGGGGGCTGGGCCAGGGTCGCGACGGTCATCAAGCGCGAAAAGGCCGCCCGGACAAACCCCTCGCTGGTGCTGGACGCCGGCGACTTCACCATGGGATCGCTCTTTCACCTGCTGGCGCGCGAGGAGGCGATCGAGCTGTCCCTGATGAAGCGCATGGGGTACGACATGACGACCCTGGGAAACCACGAGTTCGACCTCATGCCGGGGGGGCTCGCCCGGATTCTCACCACGGCTAAACGTAACGGCATGCCCGAGATCGTCTTTTCGTCGGCGAAATTCAGCGCCGAAAGCGAAAAAGACGATACGCTCGAGGCGGCGTTTAAAAAGGGCCTGGTTAAACCCTACAGCGTCAGGACCGTAAACGGTATAAAGATAGGCTTTTTCGGAATTATGGGCGAAGTGGCGATCGGTGATGCGCCATTCGCATCGCCGGT
>JBFZEY010000029.1:0-5036 GCA_041306625.1 Spirochaetota bacterium
GTTTTCGAACACACGGAGCGGGGTATCCGCTCGGAGCTCTGGGTGTACGTCAGCGTGGATGCAAGCGTAAAGTTCGCGGTACTGAAAGTGCGCAACGAATCGGGCCGGCCGCGCAGGCTCTCGGCGACGGGCTACCTGGAATGGGTGCTCGGAGATCTGCGCCCGAAAACGGCCATGCACATAAGCACCGAAATCGACCCGGCCACCGGCGCGCTCTTCGCAAGGAACCCGTATAACACGGATTTCCCCGGGCGCGTCGCCTTCTTCGACGCGGACGATGTCGGCAGAAGCGTAAGCTGCGACCGGACCGATTTCCTGGGGCGTAACGGCACGCTCCGCAGCCCGGCCGCAATGGGCAGGGTGAAGCTCTCAGGCCGGGTGGGTTCGGCGCTGGACCCCTGTGCGGCGATCCAGGTGCCGTTCGAGCTCGCCGACGGGCAGGAGCGCGAGATCACCTTCAGGCTCGGCGTGGGGCGCGATGCCGAAGACGCCGGGGACCTGGTACGCCGTTTCCGGGGACCGGCTGCCGCGCACGAGGCCCTGGATGCGGTCTGGCGCTACTGGAGCCACACCCTCGGTGCGGTGCAGGTGGAGACGCCGGACCGGTCGTTGAACGTGCTGGCCAACGGCTGGCTCGTCTACCAGACGATCGCCTGCCGGATGTGGGCGCGCAGCGGCTATTACCAGTCCGGCGGCGCCTTCGGCTTCCGCGACCAGCTGCAGGACGCAATGGCGCTCATCCACGCCGAACCGCGCCTGGTTCGCGAGCATCTGCTCCTCTGCGCCTCACACCAGTTCGGCGAAGGTGATGTTCAGCACTGGTGGCACCCCCCGTCGGGCAGGGGCGTTCGCACGCACTGCTCGGACGATTTCCTCTGGCTCCCGCTGGCCGCGGCCCGCTACGTGCTGGCCACCGGGGACACGGGAGTGCTGGATGAGCCCATCCATTACCTCAGGGGCCGTCAGCTGAACGCGGAAGAGGACTCGTATTACGATCTGCCCACCCGTTCCGAGATCTCGGCCAGCCTGTACGAACACTGCGTTCGGGCCGTTCAGAAGGGCGAACGCTACGGTACACACGGCCTTCCCCTCATCGGTTCCGGGGACTGGAACGACGGAATGAACACTGTGGGCGAGCATGGCCGGGGGGAAAGCGTGTGGCTGGGATTCTTCTATCATTATGTGCTCACGCGCTTCGCCGCGATCGCCGAGGCGCGCGGCGACCAGGCGTATGCCGATCACTGCAGGGAGGAGGCAGTCCGGCTGGGACGAAACATCGAGCGGCACGGCTGGGACGGCGAATGGTACCGGCGCGCGTATTTCGACGACGGCACGCCCCTCGGATCGGCGGCCAGTCCCGAGTGCCGGATCGATTTCGTAGCGCAGAGCTGGGCCGTTCTCTCCGGCGCGGGAGCCCCCATTCGCGCGAGCATGGCGATGGAATCGGCCGACGCACGCCTGGTCCGCAGAGAGCACGGTTTGGTCCAGCTTCTCGATCCGCCGTTTGATACGTCGGAATTGGACCCCGGGTACATAAAGGGATACGTTCCCGGCGTACGGGAGAACGGGGGCCAGTACACGCACGCCGCGGTATGGGCGGCAATGGCGTTCGCCGCGATGGGCGATAAGAAACGAGCGTGGGAGCTGCAGAAAATGATCAACCCGGTAAACCATGCAAACTCGCCCGACGGGAGCGCAATCTACAAGGTGGAACCGTATGTAATGGCCGCCGACGTCTACGCCCTCTCCCCGCATACCGGACGCGGGGGATGGACATGGTACACCGGATCGGCGGGCTGGATGTACCGGCTCATCATGGAATCGCTGCTGGGGCTGGATCTCGAAAAAGACCGGCTCAGCATCAGGCCATGCATTCCCGCGGACTGGGACGAGTTCAAGATCCATTACCGGTACCGGGAGACGGTGTATCATATACACATACTCCAGACACACGGCGCCGCCCCCTGCACGAGCATGAGCGTCGACGGCGTCCTTCGGCCGGAAATGGCGATACATCTCGTCGACGACCACCGGGAACATTCGGTCGAGGTGAGAATAGACAGCGCCGAAAAATGAAGGCGCGGCTTTAATCATCACGCCCCGCGCACGACGTGGCGCTCCGCTTCCACGAAAAGCTCCTTCCGACGATGGAGGAAAACCTCTCCATACTCGAGCCCGACATCCGCGCCGACGGCAGGGAGCACTACCGCGCCGCCTTTACGGTCTCCGACGACCGCTTTCTTTGCAAACAGCTTTTCTTTTATGGACGAAACGTGGAGATACTCGAAACGCCCGGGCTGAGAAAGACCATGATCGCCATGCTCAAGGAGAGCATGGCGGCGTACCGGGGGAAGCGGTAACGGCGCGCGGCCCGCTTGAGGCGGAAAGTGCCGGCAAAGAGGATGGGAAAGAACCCCGCGGAGACACGGGCCGTTACGATTCCGGCCGGCATCCACACGAAGGCGCGTACTCGAATCATCGCCTTCGCCCCGTCACGGCCCTCCATGGACAGCGCACTGCGCCGGGGGCTCGCGGTACGCGATAATGACGATGCTTCCCCTCTCCACGCGCGTGCGGACCCCGGAAAACCCGCGGGACTCCAGCGCCTCGCGGTAGGCGCTCTCGCTTTTAAACCTGGCGAATTCCCACCATTTCGTGCCCTGCTTCGGATACCCGTTCACCACGAGGAACATGCCGCCGGGCTTCAGGACCCTGCGGACCTCGGCGAGCGACGCGTCCATGTCGTCCCAGAAGTTGATGGTGTCGAAGGCGGTGACCGCGTCGAAGGCGGCGTCGGCGTACGGCAGGGCCGAGGCGGAGCCGCGCGTTATGCGCACCCTGCCGTCCCTGACGGCGCGCGCGTTCACCCTTGCCGAAAGGCGCGCCATTTCGGGGGAATGGTCGATGCCGTCTACGAGCGAAGCCCCGAAACGCGCGTGCAGGCAGGCGATGGCGCGCCCTCCCCCGCAGCCGATATCGAGAAACGAGAGCGCGGTGCCCGTTTCGAAATCGAAAACGCTCCCTATGATTTTTTTATACGAGGCGCCGTGCAGCAGGTTCATCACCCGGCCGGCGATCCTGCCGATGAAACCGGCCGGGTTTCCTCCGATCGACCGCATTGTCGTGCCCATCGCTATTCCCTCCGCCTGGTAATTAGCGCAACGCCAGAGCGCTTACGATATACAGGCTCGCGCATCCCGTAAGCGCGAGCTGTACCAGCGGCGAGAGCCCCATCCCGAAGACGAGCGGCATGCGACGGTGATAGCTCCACAGGTTGAAGCGTATGGCGACGAGCTCGATGAGAACGGCGCTCGCCAGGCCGCAGAGCGCCACGGTGGCGTAGTCCGCCGCGCCGGGCGCGTAAATCCAGCCGAACCCCCCGGCGCGAAGCGCGTTGACCAGCAGAATGCAGCAGATCCATACCGCGTCGAGAAGCGTGGCAAACCCGGTTATGCGCGGAATGAAGCGATAGATGTCGTTGACCAGCGGCGGCGTGTCCCAGTCGTAGAGCATGCTGTGAAGCACCTCCCAGAGGAGGTTCAGAAAGAAGGCGACGGCCCCTACCAGGAGCACGGCCTCCAGCGGCGAAAATCGCATGAACTGCCTCCGGCACGTAGATGGTCTGACCGCGCACGCGCCACGGCCAGTGGATGCTACCAGCACGGCCGCGGAAGGGCAAATATTTTTCTGGTCTATTGCGCGCCGGGATGATACAACTGACACAGGCCGTTATGCAGGGCCGAACGATAAACGAGGTCTATTATGCGCACACAATTAACCGGTCGCGCGCCAGGCGCGCTGACGCTCGCACTGATATTCACGGGAGGTATGATGATGGGATGCTCCGGTAAAACGCCCGCCGTGCCCGGCGTAAAGGACGGAATGCTCGCCCCCTGCCCCTCCTCGCCCAACTGCGTCTCGACCAGGAGCGAAGACCCCCGGCACGCCATCGCCCCGCTGAGGTTCTCCGGCCCGGCCGCGGAGGCCAGGGTGCGCCTGCTCGGGGCGCTCGGCGGGATGAAGCGCTGCAGGATGGTGACCGTCGAAGATCGCTATATCCATGCCGAATTCACCTCGGCGCTCTTCCGCTTCGTCGACGACGTGGAGTTCCAGATCGATGCGGAAAGCGGCCTCATCCATTTCCGCTCGGCCTCGCGCGTGGGCCGCTCGGACCTCGGCGTCAACAGAAAACGCATGGAGTCCATCCGCATGGCCTTCGAGAAGAGCGCCGGATCGAAACTGCCGTGAAAGTGATCGACCTCACTCATCCGATCGCCCCCGGCATGCCGGTGTACCCCGGCACGGAACCGCCGTCGATGGAGCGCGCCAACACGCTCGAGCGCGACGGCTTCCTGGAGCACCGCGTGGGCATGCACACGCACACGGGCACGCACATGGACGCGCCCGCGCACATACTCCCCGGCGGCGCGACGCTCGACTCGTACCCGGCGGAACGCTTCATGGGGCCGGCGTTCCTCGTGGACGCCTCGGACGGTCCGCCCGATGTCCGAGCGCTTTGCCCGTACGAGGACGAAATCCGCAAGTCGGACTTTATAATAATGCGCACCGGCTGGCATGCGAAGTGGGGTGCCCCCGGGTATCTCCGGGGCTTTCCGGTGCTCGGCGTCGATACGGCGGAATGGCTGTGCGGGATGGGCCTTAAAGGCTTCGGCGTGGACGCCATCTCCGTGGACGGCATCGAGGACGCGGCGCTGCCGGTGCATCACGCCCTGCTCGAGAGCGGCATCCTGATAATCGAGAACCTTGCCAATCTCGGCGCGCTCGCAACGCCGCGCCTTATGTTCGTGTGCCTGCCCCTGTATCTTTCGGGGGCCGACGGCGCGCCCGCGCGCGCCGTGGCCGACGTGTAACGGGCGGGCCGGCCGCCCTAACGCGGCCGGCGGGGACCCGGTCGAAGATCACTCGTCCGGGCCGCCCGGGCTGAAGTTATACACGGCCGACAGCGTGAGGCCGTAGAAGCGGTGCTCCGTGTCATTCCCCGCTGTCCTTGTTTCGAAGTACTGGTAACGGAATCC
>JBFZEY010000030.1:0-2727 GCA_041306625.1 Spirochaetota bacterium
ATTTTCATCTGGAGGAAGGCCTGCTCGCCCGGGATGAGCTCATCGAGCGCATGGACGCCGCGGGCGTGGACAGGGTCGCGCTGATGGGCGCGATGGTCGAACCGTTTCCGGAGGCCGCGAAGTTCCTGGTTTCACTGCTTCAGTTTCTTATAACGCGCAGGGCCACAAGGGGAATCGCGAAGGCGCTGGTGGCGAACTTCAGCGAGAGGGGCAACATCAAGCTTCCCATGGGCGAGTTCAAGCTGTATCCCGACCCGGACAACGGCGCGGTGTTCGAGGCGGTAAAGAAATTCCCGAAACGCTTTCTCGGCTGGGCCTTCGTGAACCCGCGCGGCGTGAACGATCCCGTAAAGGAACTCGCGCGCTGGAAAAAAGCGCCGGGTTTCGTGGGCGTTAAGGTCCATCCGTTCTGGCACCGCTACGACCCGGTGCTTCTGGCGCCCGTCGCCCACGAGCTCGTCAAAACCGGAAAACCGATGCTCGCGCACGTCGGCTTCGGAAGCCACGGCGATTTCGGCGCGCTGTTGAAGGCGGTGCCCGGCCTGAAGCTCATACTGGCGCACGCGGGTTTCCCCGAGTATTCCGACACCTGGGAAAAGATACGGGGAAACAAAAACGTGTACGTCGATCTCTCGCAGACCGGCTATGTCGGGGAGAAAACCACGCGGCAGGTCATAGAGTACCTCGGCGTCGGGCGCTGCCTGTTCGGCACCGACGGACCGTTCGGCTATCACGCCGCGGACGGCAAGATGGATTACGGTTTCATACGGCGGCGGATCGAGCGTCTCGTTACGGACGCGGGAGCGCGGAGGCGGATCCTCGGAGAGAACTTCGCGGAGCTCGCCGGTATCGGCTGAACCGGTCAGGGGGGGGCGCCGGCAGGCGCGATGAACTAACCAGGGATCGGGAGCGTCACTTGGTTCGGGTCGGATTATCGCCGGGGGAATTCGCAATTGGGGTTGACTTTCCCGTGAATAATGATAGGCCTTTTCCCGGGAAGTCGCGGTGGTCGTTGACCGCTGGCGGGTTGTACGGTTTCAGACGAAAGAACACGCTGCTTTTTTATGATCGGCTTCACAACCGTGAGCGTCTTATGAAACTGAAAGGGTTTTATTCCGGATATCCCGATAGCACGCGTACCTCCTTTCTTTTCCGTCTTCGTATCTCTTCATCCCGATGTATCGAGAATATGACGAGCCCCTCCGCGGGCGTGCGCCCGACGGACCGCCTGGAGGAGTGGCCGCGGGGGACCGTATGATACACAGAATAAAGCGGTGGCTTGACAGGTATACGCTGGATGACGGGGGGAATGAAGCGTTCAGGAAGGAAACCACCTTTATCAATTTCAACCGTTACCGGGTCTTCACCCTCCTGTTGCTGGCGACATTCACCGTGCTGACGTTACTGGACTTCTGTCTTGTGAAGCAACGCGCCTGGTCGTCGGAGGGCTATTTCGGGATTTTTCTGGTCCATGCAGTCACCGCATCCCTGTTGCTCCTGCTGCTCCCCTTTCTCTATTATAGCCCGCCCCGTACGGCCGACAATGTGCGATTGCGTCACCGGGCGGTCGTGATTTCCCTGACCCTTGTCATCATGCTCTCCCAGGTGGCGACCATGTATTTTGATTTATTGCTGAGTCTCCAGATGACAACCTTTGTGATAATGGTTTTCGGAATCGGGGCCGGGATCCTCATGCGCCTCTACGAGAGCGTGTTGTTTTTCACCCTCTGTAACGCGCTCTTTCTGTCCGCCGTCATGTACGCAATAAAGAAACCGGAGGTACTCGCCAACTTCTATGTAAACGGCCCCGTTATGATCGTCATCGCGTGGGCCCTCTCGCGGGTCGTATACCTTGCCCACAAGATGAATTTCATCCATCGAAGGACCATCGAGAGAAAGAACGACGAAATCCGGCTGATGATGGAAAAAATAAGCCGGTCTGAGATGGAATACCGCCAGCTTTTCGAGAACTCCCCCCTGGGCGTTTTCCGGACCAGCGTCGACGGCCGCGTGCTCGCGGCCAACAACGCCATACTGAAAATGCTGAAATCGGTGTCGCTCGAAGACCTCAGCCAAAAAGGCCTCACCGGGTTGTATGTTGACCCCGGCGACCGGGCGCGGCTTTGGGAGCGCCTCCGCGCCGGGCCGCTGGCGGGGTTCGAGACCGTGCTCCAACTGCGCGACGGTAGCTCACTGCCGGTTTCCATCAGCGGGTCCCTGGTGAGGGGGGAGGGGGGCCTGATATTCGAAGGGACCATCGAGGACATCACCGTGCGCAAGCGGGCCGAAGAGGAGCTGAGGCGGAGCGAGGAGAAGTACAAATTTCTGGTGGAGAACACGAGCGATATCATCTGGATCTTCGACCTGGCTACCCTGACCTACTCATTCGGGTCCCAATCGCTGGAGCGCGTCCTGGGATATACCACTGGTGAGGCCGTGGGCCTGACACTGGATGACATCTTTACCCCGGATACCAAGAAGGCCGTGCAGGAAGGCTTCCGGAAGGTCTTAGGGGCTGGATCACCAACGGACTTGATCCTCATGGAAGCGGAGCACATCGCCAGGGACGGCGGCCGCGTGTGGATGGAAATCAACGCCGTGGCGCAGATGGAAGAGAGCGGCAACATCGTCGCCTTCACCGGCGTCAGCCGCGACATCTCGAAACGAAAGCGGGCGGAAGCGGAGCGGGAAGCCGCCGTCCTGGCCCTCCGCCGCAGTGAGGAGCAG
>JBFZEY010000031.1:0-2920 GCA_041306625.1 Spirochaetota bacterium
CTCGCGCGACAACTTTTCCGTCACCGAGGACGGCGCACGCCCTTCGGGTATCTATGTCGACTACCTGAAAGACAAATCGCCCTCGGCCTCAATGGTGCTGTGCGTTGACCGCTCTCGTACAATGAGCGGATATCACAACGATATTCCCTGGGTCGCCGAGTTCATTTTAAAGAAAATGCGCAAGTACGATTCGCTCAAGGTTTCCGGCTTCAACGACGATTACCGCACCTAAAATGATTTCGACTGGATCCGCAGGAGGGCGCTGAAGGCGTTAAAGGCCCGTCCGTACGGCGAGGGCAAGAACATTGGCAAAGCGCTGTACAACGCGCTCGCCGACGTGGCGCCGAGGATAAACCGCCGCGGAGTCATTCTGCTCACCGACGGTATCGTCGCGGAGGATTCGTTTGTCAGATATTCGGAGAAAATCATCATCGATTTCGCGAACAGCCACCATATTCCCGTTTACATCGTATGCCTCAAGGAAAAAAATCCTGCACTCGAGCGCGTCGCCGCAGCAACGGGCGGCGTCGTCTTTACCGCCCGCGAGATGGACGGGCTCAGAAGCATTTACGACCGCATACGGAAAGGCGAAGAGTACCGCTACGTCCTTGTCTATTCCACCTTCAAGTCGCCGACGCTGAAGGGCTGGTGGTCGGACATTCGTATCGAGGTCAACTACCGAAACCAGAAGGGCACCGAATGGGGCGGGTATTTCGTACCCTGAGCCCGGGTCGGTAGTCGTTCCAGGCTCGTTTCGCGCGATGTTTCTACGACAATAATCCGGTAACACCCCGACAGGCGGTCATAGAAAAATGAAGATAGTACTACGGCTTTTAATCCCGGTTTTTATCCTTTTCCCGCTCGCCTCCGGCGCCGGGACATATCAGAAGGACGTGGATTATTTTAACGCAAAAATCGAGAAAATAGAGAAGTCCCGCAAAACCGCACAGGGTCAGCCCTACCTGGAAACGGTTTTTTCCCTCCGCCTGCTCTCCGGGCCGCAAAAAGGCGGCGTTAAAACAGTCATCTTCAAGGGTGATGAAAACGTACCCGATTATGTGAAGTACCGCCTGGGCGACACGATCTTCATCGGGCAGAACACGATACTCTCCGACGATGGTAACGACGAATACATTACGATGCACGATATCGATAATACGTTCGGCCTCGTTACGCTCGCGGCGATCTTTCTCGTTGCGCTTTTCCTTGTCGGAAGGGGGCGGGGGATATTGTCACTGTTAGGTCTCTCGTTTACGGTTTTGCTCATCTTCTTCGTTTTTGTACCGCTCACGCTCAAGGGCCATCCGCCCCTCCTTTTGGTACTGCTGGTATCGATCGCGGCCATCGGTGTCACCATTCCGCTCATAACGGGCCTTGGGAAAAAGACGCTCACGGCGATTGCAGGCGCCTCCGCGGGGGTGCTCGTTTCGATGGCCTTCAGTATCGCGTTCGGCTGGACCATGCATCTGTCGGGGATCATCACCGACGAACTGCTCACGCTTTTTTACACCACCAGCACCAACATCAACCTGCGCGATATCGCGCTCTCGGGCATGATCCTGTCGGCCCTGGGGGCGGTGATTGATGTCTCGATTTCGATTTCTTCGGCGGTCAACGAGTTCTATGTCGTGCATCCCGGCGTTGATTCCCGCACCGCATTCCGCTCGGCGATCGAGGTCGGGAGGGACAACCTGGGGTCCATGGTGAATACGCTCATCATGGCGTACGTCGGAGGGGCGCTCTCCCTCATCCTTATCATTTACCTGCGCTTCGATTCGAGAATGCCGGTATCGATGATCTTTTCGCACAACGAGATACTCGTGGAAGTGCTGCGGTCGTTCGTAGGATGCATGGGGATGCTGGTCTCCGTGCCGGTAACCGCGGCGGTGGGCGTGTGGCTAAACCGTTCCCGTCGCCAGGCGTCGTGACCGCTACAGGGCGTTGAAAAATTCCATAAGCCACCGGACGGACTTTTCGAACTGCGCCGCGCCGCCGGCTTCGTTGCCGTCGTCCGGATAGACCTCGATCGTCTTTTCGCATTTCAGGTGATTGAAAAGCGCGAAAACGCACTGAGGGGGCGAAATGGTGTCCTTGAAACCCACGGTAAAGAGCGCCGGCCCGGAGATACGGTCGGCGAAGTTGATGGAGTCGAAGTATGAGAGGTTCTTCTTGATAAGCTTTTTCTTCGTCCTCTGAAGCGACAGATATTCGTTAATTTCGGCGGTGGCCTCGCCCGTCGAGACGTTCTGGCTTTCGGGCAGATACGCAAACGAGGGCGTGTCGAGCACAAGCGCCGTCGGGCGGCTCGAGTTTGCCGCGGCGAATACGGCTGCCGCTCCCCCGAGACCCTTACCGATGAAGCCGATGGCGCTGCAGTCAAGCCGGTCGTTGAGCCTGAGAACGTCTATCGCCCGGCAGGCGTCGAGGTACACCCCTCGCATATAGTATCCGGCCGTGTCACCGATCGAGTCTACCATATAGCCCGGGCTTTTTTCGGTTTCCTCAGTTCGCGCAGTGCCATGCCCCCGAAGACGCAGGAAAAAATAGGCGATGGAGTCGTCGAGCGGAAAGCCCGCATACGGATCGGGGCGGTTGTAGTCGTGGATGATGATGACGGCCCGGGATTTGCGGGCCTTCGCGGGAATGAAAAGACTGCCGGAGACCGACGAGCGGAACATCCCCCGGAACGTTACCTCGAACCTGTTGAAGGGGGAACGGGTCGTATTGACCGGCTTAAACGATGGCTCTATCGGGATTTTTTTCAGCTCCGTGAGCGAGGTTTTCCAGAAGGCATCGAAATCCTGCTCGCGATCGAAAGGAGGAAGGTGCAGGAAAAAGCGGTCGAAATCGCCGGTTACGGGCATCGTCCGGTGTCCGCTCAGTTCGAAAGTTTATACATAAAGTAATAGTTATAGCTGAA
>JBFZEY010000032.1:0-2853 GCA_041306625.1 Spirochaetota bacterium
ATTTCCGAGATACAGGTATCGTTGTACTTCGCGCCCTTGTACACGGACAGAATCTCAATCGCAAGAAACATGCTGTCTTCATATTTAACAGCCGGTTCCCCCTTTTCGATAACGCTCTGGAAGGCCAGCCTTTTACGGGGAGGCAGGGGGAGGGACTGCCACCCGTTGATGTCTTTTAACGTGATCTCATGGGAACCCACTACGGTTATGTCAGTAAAGACAAGACCTATTTCATACTGACCGATCTCCTTGCGGGCCTGTCTGGCCTGTAATGCCCATACACGGATGTTCCGGGCGCGATTATTGGCCCTGTACAGGCTGTCGCCGGCGCCCAGCCCGTTCCATATGCGCACGGGTTTCGCCGTATCAACTTTTACGATCAGAATTTCGCCGATGCCCTCGTCCTTTTTCCCTTCGCACCATGACGTAGCGGTACTGCCGTCCATCGCGCTGAGGGCGGTGTACATGCACGACCATCTCTCGAGCACCCTGTAGTATTCGTAATCGGCCTCATCTTCATCATGTCCTTCGGCCGGAACGGCCCTGGCGGGAGGACTGCCGGTGGCCTTCAGGTGTGAGCTGCTCCAGTCGCAGATACCGCCGCCCATGTGCACGCCTCCCCACCAGGTGAGCTCGCCGATTGATCCTTTTTTCAGAAGCGCGGGCAATGCAGTATTGCCGGCCCTGTCGCACGGATAGTCCGTATCGGCCCGGGAGGGTGTCTCCGCGGAGAGAACTACGAGCGCCATCACGATAAAAACGGCAACACCCACGACATGTTTTTTCGTTATGGTAACCACGATGTTTCCTCCTTGCTGTCCGGTATAGGGCATGGATCGATCATCAGTACGAACTCTATCAGTACGATTTCTTCTTGTCAAACCATAACGTCAGATTGACAGTATTATCGGGCGGCGAAAAAAAATAAAAAGAGCGTTCACTCGTATAATTGCAACCTTTACGCCAAACGCGTGTCCGTTAAAACTGTGTGTTGCATATCCCCGGTCGACGGACCGATACCGGCCTGCGGCCGGGCCCGCCCGGCTTTTTCACCGGGTGCGCGAGGATTCCCTGAAACTTCAGAAATAATAGAGGCTGTGAAGCACCGGTATGAAAAAAACGTTCAACGAAAACGATCTGGCCGGTAAATCGATCGCATTGACCGGTCGGATAATCAGCGAATACGGACCACGCATAGCCGGCAGCGAGAGCTGCCGCAAGGCCGCCGAGGCACTGCACCACGACCTGGCGCTCTGCTGCGACAGGGCGCACCTGGAAACATTCGTCATGAATCCCGGATCATTCCTCGGTTTCATGTACGCATCGTCCACCCTGTTCATAGCGGCGTCCTTTCTTCTCCTGTTCGATTGGTGTATCGCCGCCGCGCTCGCCTTTACGCTGGCCGCGCTTATGGCGTTCACCCAGTTCATCTGCTACTGGCGGGTGTTCGATCCGCTGTACCCGAAACGGGAGGGACGAAATGTGCACGGCGTCATCGAACCGACGCATGACGTCCGCTGCCAGATCATGCTAAGCGGGCACCATGACAGCGCTTATGAATTTCTCCTTATGAGGTGGCTGCGGGGCGTCTACAGGGTATGCGTGGCGGGGATGATCGCCTCGCTTGCCGTGGCGCCGGTAGCAACGTGGACCATGGTTGTGTACCGGGCGATAACGGGTACTGCACCGGGATTCGCCGCCGCAGTTACGCATGGAACGTTTGTGTGCTTTTTATTCATTATACCGATGTATTTTTTCATGGGCCGGCGCGGCACACCGGGCGCGGGTGATAACCTGATAGCGTCGGCGATGGTTGTCGAGCTGGCGAAGCATTTTCGGGCGGCGAGAAAAAGCGGCCGTGGCGCACCGAGGCATACGCGGCTCATTTTCGCCAGTTTCGACGCGGAAGAGGCGGGCCTGCGCGGCTCGCGCGCCTTCGCGAAACGGCACGGGGAAGAACTTCACGCGTTACCGACGTGGGTGCTGAACATGGACAGCATATATAGAAAAGACCGCATCAAATTTCTCGTCTCGGACATCAACGGATTCGTAAAGCTTTCACGCGCCATGGCGAAGGAGTGCGTCGAAATCGCCGAAACGGCCGGGTACGGGGCGAAGCTCTTCCATGTGTACCCCGGTGTCGGCGGTACCGACGCGGCGGAATTCGCGAGAATAGGCGTGGAGGCGACCACGCTGATCGCCGTTCCCACCGATGTTGAGAAGGAGCGCATGGTGTATCACACCCAGGATGACACCATCGAGAACATCGAGCCGGGCGCCGTGGAGGCGTGCCTTCGTATACTGTATGAATACATTATGAAAAAAGACCGCGAGGCGGGCGCGGTTTGAGATAAGGCCCGCCGGCAACGCTGAACACGCGGGAGGATGTCATCCGATGGAACCTCTGGGAATAATGCTGTACGGGTATGCCGAGCATCAGGCGATCGGTATTACGGCATCGCTTAAAGAACTGCTCGGGCGGGATGTAATTCTGATAAGCGCCTCGGGCGGTGAGGATGAAACCGTCGATGAAATCCTCGACTCGGACGGGGCCGCCGTTTTCGAGGAGCGGGAGGACCACGTCCTCATGTTCCTCGGCTTCGACGAGAGGGAGATATACCTCGCCATGGACCGCTTTCCGAAAGGAGGCGATATCCCCCGTCCCATTTTCTGCGGCCTCACCGAAGAAAACCACCGCTGGAAATTCTCATACCTTCTCGAACACCTGCTCGAGGAACACCGGCGCCGGAGTGAGCCGCCGGAAAGAGGAGAGCGGGGGTAGGCGCGATGCGCGAGTGTAAGTGGTTTCCCCTGTGTCCCATGAAGCGCTATTACGAGCGGGGCTGGCGCGAA
>JBFZEY010000033.1:0-2922 GCA_041306625.1 Spirochaetota bacterium
CCACCGTGGTCGAGATCCTCTGCTCGGCCCTGCAGGGGGGCGGTTTCATGAAAATTCTCACCGGCATACGTAACGGCAAAAAAGTCCCCCACAGCCTGGGACATTATTTTATCGCGATCAATGTCGACGCCTTCATCGAACCTGCCGAGTTTAAAAAGACCGCCGGCGACATTCTGCGCGAACTGCGCGCGTCGAAGAAGATGCCGGGGCACGACCGCATTTACACCGCCGGGGAGAAGGAGCACATCACCTGGCTAAAGCGGCGCGAAAAGGGGGTGCCGGTGGGCCTGGATTTACTCAAGGAGATGCAGCAGCTCGTCGACGAGCTGGGTCTTACGGGTTACGCGCTGCCGCTGTAGGCCGTAACGGGCAATCAATAACTGTCCTTGCGTTTCTCGATACCGAGCACGAACACGATCACTTTTAGGGATTCTATCGTATAGAACAACCGAAACGCTCCTATCCGATACCGATAGACTCCGTCGAACTCTCCTCTGAGTTTTTTTATGTTCGGTCCGTAGAAAGGATTGGATCGAAGCTGAGGGTACACATAGGCGACGACTTTATCATAGATTCCTGAATAATCGCGCTTCCCGATTGTCTTTCTGAATCCGTGGGTCTCGGCTATCCGGAATTCAACCGACAACGGCATACCTGCCCTTCTTTACGTCATCGAGTCCCCTCTTCAAACCTTTCACGAGGGACGCGTCCGAGAGAATCTCGCTCATTTCCTCATTCGAAACGTGAACCTCCCTGGTGACGTAGGAGAGTGTCGCGTATTCGATGAAATTCGAAATGCTTCTTCGTTCGCCATCGGCGGCCCTTCGGAGTATTTCGTAGGTGTCATCGTCGATTCTGATAGTGATCGTTTTTGCCATTATCCACTCCTGTCTGCACGAAACAAGCCTTTCCGCACCGCGCCGCAAGGACGGCCGGGCGGGTTTTCAATGAATACGCTGTTTATTCAAAAGTATTCTTTTTTATTCATATTGTCAATCAATTTCTCTTCCCGGCGCGCGTGCGGCGCCTGTTGCCAGTTTGCCGGAACATGCCGGTCCGGAGACCGGTGCTCTTTTCAACGGTGCGCGAGCTTGAGCCCCACCACCCCGGCGATGATGAGAAGCACAGAAAGAATCCTCATGAGATCGGCGGAATCCCTGAAGACGATAACGCCGACGACGAAGGTCCCCGCCGCGCCGATCCCGGTCCAGATCGCGTAGGCCGTTCCCATGGGAATGGTCTTCTGCGCGAGCCACAGGAACACGCCGCTTGCGGCCATCGCCACGACGGCGAGCGCGATACCGGGCATCCTGTTCGCCGATGCCTGGGATATCTTGAGCCCCAGCGGCCAGCCTATTTCGCAGAATCCCGCGATAACGAGAAACAACCAGTCCATTCAAACCACCCCCTGTGATGTGAGCGATGACGCCATAAGGCTGTCGCTCCGGCATGGCGGCATACACATACTGTCGCAATTCCGGCCCGGCGGCAGGAGCGCTACCGCTGGTCCTTCACCCACGCCAGGTTGAAGCGGGCGAGCCTGAGACGGGCCGTCCGATACTTGTTCCTTTTTTCCCACCCCTGCTCGTAGAGTGCATAGATTAGGCCGCGGTGCGCGAAAATATCGGAATAGCCGCCTTCACGTGTCTGGTAGATCCTGGCGACAGGCCAGGTTTTGCCGTCGTCAAAGCTCGCGCGGATACCGAGGGGCTCTCTTGGGCCCCACAGTTTAAAGAAGGTCAGCCTCCAGTCGATTTTCAGGTCGCGGTGCACGTTCGAAAAGAGAATGGTACGGTCGTCATAGCGGTGCAGCGAACCGAAACAGACCGCGTCGGGCAAACCCCTGTCCTGCGCGGGTTGCGACCAGCCGCGCGAGCCGTCGCGGCTCGTGGATACGGTGCGATACACGCGGTCGGAATCGAATATCTCATTGCGCATGTTGAGCATCACGCTTCCATCCGCGAGCTCCACGGCGACCGGCTCGCCCATCCCCGGTTCGCCGATGCCCGACACCATCGCCCCCGCACGCCAGGAGACCCCGCCGTCGTCACTGTACAGGGTGGAGGAGTGCTGGGGATGGTGGCCGTCGCGCCCGCCTCCCGGTGAAAGCCAGACCGGTACGATCAGGCGGCCATTCGCAAGCTGAATGCCGTGCCCCGGGCCGAAGGCGATGACCTTCCACGGATAGGTTTTCCGGAACGCCTCGAACACCGGCGTTAGTTCGACGGTTTTCGACCACGTCGCCCCGGCGTTCAGGCTCTTCCGGTAGAAGGCGCGGTTATAGTTCGTGTTGTACAGAAAGTGCACGGTCTCCGAGCCGCGTTCCGCGATCATGACCGGATTGTTCACGGTGTCGTCCCGACCGGAGAAGAGCGTCACGCGCTCCCCCCAGGTATCGCCGCCGTCACGGCTCCGTTTCATGCAGACGTCGATCTTTCCCCAGTCGCTGTAGCTCTCGCGCGCCTCGCAGTAAGCCAGCGCCACGCCGCCGGGGGTCACGACGATTCCGGGTATCCTATAGGTAACATAGCCGGTGTCGCCGACACCGTCGAACACTACCTGTTCATGGAAATATTGCGGTGGCGGCGGCGGGGATACGGAGCCGCCATCGCCCGAAGCACCGTTAAGAAACATCGTTATGGACACGGACATACATGCAAGCGACACAACCGCCATACCGGCGTACGCGGCACGGCCCGCCGCGCCGCGCCGGTACCGTCTCCACAGCGCGATCCCGAATCCGGCCGCGGCCGCCAGAAGCAGCCACGGCCCCAGCAGGAGGGCATGGTACTCGGCCTGAGAGACGAGCACGGCGTCGCCGGCCTCCGTGAACAGGGCGAACACCATCGCGCTCCATACAAGCAGCACCGGAAGCGCGGCAATCCGCTGAAGAAGCGCCGGACGCGCCGGGGCCTTCGCTCG